>DVHY01000100.1 GCA_018711755.1 Candidatus Limivicinus faecipullorum
AAATTGCAATATCGCTAAATAACTAAATTGATTTTTAAAAAATTATTAAATTTATCTAAATTAAACAATTTTTGGACCGATTCTCCAGTCCTGGCCCGCCTTTCTTTCCTCCTTAGCCGGGTAAAGCAGGGTAAAAAGGTCATGGGCAGATGCGCCCAGGGCGAACAGTTCCTGAGCGCCGACCCCAAGATGTCTGACGGAAGCCGGCTTGGTGACCACAGATATTGTGCTTAAATTGTCAATATCCCGCAGATATTTTCGGCCTCTCTCCGTTGCTGCCAGAAGCCTGGCATAGTCCGGCAGGCCCTGAGCCATATCTTTTTTTATTCCAAGGGCCGCGCAAAGGCACATGCGCCGCACTCTTGACATGGGCATGCGTCTGGCGGCGGCAAGGTCCACAATCTCTCTCAGAGAGACGCCCGTCCTAACAGCGGCGTACAGCCGCCTTCCGGCTCCGTCCCCTCCGTCCGGCAGCAGGAGGTAGTCTTTTTCCTCCAGCATACGCAGCCTGGACATTATGGCAAGCTCCATGCGCTCCTCATCCAGGGCGCAGCGTCCCAGCTCCATTTCACGGCGGAACACCTCCATGGCATCCTGAGGGATATGCGCCTGCAGCTCCTGTCCCCGGCGCAGCATTTCTCTCAGCTCCGAGGCGGAGCGGAACTCCCCTTCCCCCTTCTCGTCATGACCGCTGCCTCTGCGTGCCACTGTAAAGGGAGCCATGGAAGAGCCGAGCCGGCGGAGGGCTTTAAGATACTCCACCGCCAGAATATTGTTGGGCTTTTCCAGCAGCGCCGCCATATCTCCCAGCCGCTCGGCCAGGACCTCCTGGCGGGCGGAGGCAAAGGAGGCTCTGGGCTGCTGCGCCAGTTTTGCCTTTATTTCTTCTATAATATTTGTCTCCACCAGCTGGGAGGCCAGAAGCTCCAACTTATCCAGAGCGCCGTACTCGCTGCCGAAGCTGAGATGGGTGCAGCCCAAAGCGGAGAGCATAGCTACGGCCCCCCGGGCAAAGCCCTCCGCAGAGGAGAGGGCCCAGGGCAATGGCAGTTCAAAGACCAGGTCGGCGCCGCAGCGGCAGGCCGCCTCCGCCCTGGCGAACTTGGAGAACACGGCCGCCTCTCCCCGCTGCACATAGTCGCCGGACATGACGCAGACCACCGCCGAGTCCTCTCCCAGTGCGGCTCTTCCGGCCTGTATCTGCCAGGCGTGGCCCTTGTGAAATGGATTATATTCGCAGACTATCCCGATTATGTTCATGTACGCTCCTCCGGGTCAAAAAGGACTTGCATTTTTCACCATTTGTATTAAAATAAATAAGGTATAGTTCAACCATGATTTTACTCAAGGGAAAGAACATTTACAATAGAAAGGAACAAAATAATGAAAATTCTTGTAATCAACGCCGGCAGCTCCTCCCTCAAGTATCAGCTTATAGATATGGAGACCGAGCAGGTCATTGCCAAGGGCCTTTGCGAGCGTATCGGCATCGACGGACACCTGAAGCACACCCCCATGATAGGCGGCAAGAGCGTTTTTAACGAGGATGTACCCATGCCCACCCATGCCGAGGCCATAGCTGCCGTTATCGACAAGCTCACCAGCAAGGAGTACGGCGTTGTCAGCTCCATGAAGGAGATAGACGCCGTCGGCCATCGTGTGGTCCACGGCGGCGAGAAGTTTGCCTGTTCCGTGAAGATAGATGATTCCGTCATGGCAGCCCTGGAGGAATGCACCCCCTTCGCTCCCCTGCACAATCCCGCCAACATAACCGGTATCAACGCCTGCAAGGCGGTCATGGGCGACGTACCCATGGTAGCCGTATTCGATACGGCCTTCCACCAGACCATGCCCGGAAAGGCTTTCACCTACGCCATCCCCTATGAGTATTACAAGAATGACGGCATCCGCCGCTACGGTTTCCACGGCACCTCCCACCGCTATGTCTCCGCCCGCTGCGCGGAACTGATGGGCAAGCCCATTGAAGAGCTGAAGCTCATCTCCTGCCATATGGGCAACGGCTCCTCCATCTGCGCCATCGACGGCGGCAAGAGCGTTGACACCTCCATGGGCTTTACTCCTCTGGTGGGCCTGCCTATGGGCACCCGCTGCGGCGACCTGGACGCCGGCGTTATACAGTTCCTTATGAATAAATACGGCTTCAGCATTGACGAGATGCTGAACATCCTCAACAAGAAATCCGGCGTGCTGGGCGTCTCCGGCGTGTCCTCCGACTTCCGTGACCTGGACGCCGCCGCCGAGCAGGGCAACCAGCGCGCCCAGCTGGCTCTGGACATGTTCCACTACTGGGTGGCCAAGGTGGCCGGCTCCTATGTGGCCGCAATGAACGGCGTGGACGCCATCATTTTCACCGCCGGCGTGGGCGAGAACAGCCGTGAGACCCGCAAGGCAATCTGCGAGTACTTCGGCTACCTGGGCGTCACCGTGGACGACGAGGCCAACTCCAAGCGGGGCGAGGACGTCATGATCTCCACTCCCGACTCCAAGGTCAAGGTCTTTGTCATTCCCACCAATGAGGAACTGGTCATCGCCAGAGACACCAGAGACATTATCGGAGGCTGAGTTTCCCGCCGCCCATATTCGGTTTGCAGACCGGCACGAGCTTTTCGTGCCGGTTTTTTATTTTCTGCTCCGTGCTGCGACAAAGCCCCGCCGTGGATTTCCCACCGGCGGGGCTAAAAATATTTTCCTTGTTTTCCTGGGCTTCACACCTCGATGGTGTCCGCAGGGTTCACCGCTCCGGGTATGGGCTCGTACATGGAATCCGCAGGCTCCTTTATGATGCTCAGCATACATTCCCTAACTCTGGGGTTGGGGGCATAGAGCACCTGCCGCAGGGTCTCCAGCTTCTCCTCTATCTCCATGGGCGTGTACATCACCTGATGGCCGATGTAGATGAGCTTGTTGTCGGTCTTCTGCAGGCCCTCGGATTTCAGCAGCAGTTCCTCATAGAGCTTCTCCCCGGGGCGAAGGCCGATATATTTTATCTGGATATCCACATCCGGCTCAAAGCCGCTGAGACGTATCATCTTCCTGGCCATGTCATCTATGCGCACCGGCTCGCCCATATCCAGCACGAAGACCTCTCCACCCTCGGCATAGGCCCCGGCCTGGAGTATCAAGGAAACGGCCTCGGGAATGGTCATGAAGAAGCGGGTGACCCGCTTGTCCGTCACGGTGACGGGGCCGCCTTCGGCTATCTGCTTTCTGAACAGGGGGATGACGCTGCCGTTGCTGCCCAGCACATTGCCGAAGCGGACGGCGATATATTTTGTATGGTGCTGTCCGTTCATGGACTGCACTACCATTTCGCACATACGTTTTGAGGCGCCCATCACGTTGGTGGGGTTCACAGCCTTGTCGGTGGAGATGAGGATAAAGAGCCCGGTGCCGTAGTCTCCGGCGGCCTTGGCCACATTGTAGGTGCCGAAGATATTGTTCTTTATGGCCTCGGCGGGGCTGTCCTCCATGAGGGGCACATGCTTGTGGGCTGCGGCATGGCAGACCACGTCGGGCCTGTAGGTGTCGAACACGTAGCGCACCCGGCGCTCATCCCGCACGGAGCCGATGAGGGTGACCAGGTCAAGGCCGGGATAGCGGCGCTTCAGCTCCATCTGGATATCGTAGGCGTTGTTCTCATAGATATCAAAAATTATCAAACGGCTGGGAGAGAGGGCCGCCACCTGGCGGCAGAGCTCGCTGCCTATGGAGCCGCCGCCGCCGGTGACCAGGACGGTCTTGCCCTGGATCTTGTCCCGTATGGCAGCGTTGTCCGTATGTACCTGAGTCCTGCCCAGCAGGTCCTCTATGCTCACGTTTTTAATCTGGGTGAGGGTGAGCTCCCCGCTTATCAGCTTGTCCAGGGAAGGCAGGGTCTTCAGCTGGGCCCCTGTGCGGCTGCAAATCTCAAGTATCTCGTTTCTGAGCCTGTCCGAGGCCGAGGGTATACAGAAGATTATATCCTCTATGTCATAGCGCCTGGCGGCTTCGATTATCTTGTCCCGGCCGCCAACGACTTTGATGCCTCTGACCCTGGTGCCTCTTTTAGCCGGGTCGTCGTCGATAAGGCACATGACCCGGTTCTTGGCATGGGGGTTGTTCTCCAGGTCCCGGATGACCAGGACCGCCCCGTCGCCGGCGCCGATTAGCATGGTGCGGCGCAGCTTGCCGCCCTTTTCCGCGTTGCGGGATATGATGTTCCTCCGCGCCTGCCGGTAGGCGACCCGGGAGACGGCGATGATAAGGAACAAGACAACGGTATAGATGAAGGGAAAGCTCCTGGGGAAGGGACAGCCCATCAGTTTTACGGCCATATAATACAGCGCCGAAGCGCATACGGAGGCAAAGCCCATAGATATGAGCTCCCGCTCTCCCGCATATTCCCAGGCGCTGCTGTACAGGCCGAAGATCTTGAACATAAGAAGGGCGCTTATCGTGCCTGGTATGGCTCCCATGCGCAGAGTGCGCAGGAAGCCGTGGATGGCCACGTCCTCAATGGAGAAATCCATGCGCAGCATAATGGCCAGGAAGGCGGACAGATTGATTATTATTATATCAATAAGGACTATTCCCAATATCCGCAGCTCATGGCCCGCGTTTGATTTCTTATCGGCTTTCATGCTAGACCTCTTTTCAGGTTCAGGTGAGGGGCGCCCTCCGCCAGTGGCGGATAAAGGCGCCGGACAAGGTATTATACGCCATATCCGCGTATTTCGCAAGGGGAAGGTGTTTTATAGGGGCTGCATGCAGGCTTGTCCTCCGGCTATCTGCGGTCCCGCACCAGCAGCAGCCTGCCCTGGGCCACTGTGACTCTGGCAGTTTTGCCCGACAGGGGTTCATTGCTGACCCCATACTGGTACTCACAGTCTATCTCCCCATCCTTCAGGGTAAATTTTGCGTTTTCAATGTTGACTCCCCTGGCCGTACCGCTGATATTCAGCAGAGAAAAGAATGGAAATTCCGGGCCTATCTCCGCAGCCTCTCCGGACACGATCTCCATTTCCGAATAGTCGTCAACTATCATGCCCCTCAGTCCAAGGGAATCCAGCTTCAGCAGTATGGAGAGGTTGCCCAGGGAGTGGTCTATCCTGTCCCCCACCACGCCGATGAGAAGGAATTCATCAAAGCCCCGCTTCACCGCCTCCCGGGCAGCGTAGACGCTGTCCGTGTCGTCCTTCTCCCGGGGCAGGAATATGGTCTCCACCGGCAGATGGGGAACGGCGTGGGAATCAAAGTCCCCTATTATAAGGTCCGGCTGTATTCCCAAGGCCTCAAGATGCCTCAGGCCGTTGTCGCAAAAAATATAATAATCCCCGGGGCGGAGATAATTTTTCACTTCGTCATAACGCCGTATTTCGGCCCCTCCGACTATTACGCATCTGGACATGTATTCACCTCAGAAATCCACAGGACCCACCACCCGGTGCCGGAGGGCAGCAATGGCCCGGCCTGTTTATTTTTCATTTCATTATACCCGCATTTTTATCCCGGTGCAAGAATTTATCCAGATAATACCGTCCTCTCCCTCTCCCGCACGGCATGTCCTTATTTACGGCAGCAAAACAGGAGACCGCCCTCCGGGGAAGTCTCCTGTAAAAAGCGCCGGGCCGGAGCCTCTCCCTTCAAAAAGGTGAGGCGTCCTCTCCAAGAGCGGCCCTCAGTTTTTCCAGAGCTTTCTTCTCTATGCGGGAAACATATGACCTGCTTATATCGCAGAGCCGGGCAGTCTCCCGCTGGGTCCGGGGCTCATGACCGTCAAGCCCGTAGCGCAGCAAGATTATCTGGGCCTCCCGCCTATCCAGAGTTCTGGCTATACAGTCTCTGAGGCAGCCGCAAAGCTCCCGGCTGCCCAGAGTGTCGGCCAGATCCTCCTCCATGGCCACCACGTCCATCACCGACAGGCCGTTGCCCTCGCTGTCCACATCCAGGGCGTCGGACAAGCTCAGGTCCCCTGCCGACTTCTTGTTTGACCTGAAGTGCATGAGTATCTCGTTTTCTATGCACCGGGAGGCATAGGTCGCCAGGCGCACGCCCTTGTCGGGTTTGTATGTATTTATCCCCTTGATAAGGCCTATGGTGCCTATGGATATCAGATCGTCGATATCCTCGGTCTGGGTAAAGTACTTTTTGATGATGTGGGCCACCAGCCTCAGATTGTGCTCCACCAGCGTGTTGCGGCTGTCTATGTCGCCCCGCATCCAGTTCTCTATGTGCCGTCGTTCCTCTTCCCTGCTCAGGGGTTTGGGGAAGGAATCCCCCGGCGCTATGCGCAGCATGAGCAGGAAGCTGTTCATCAGCAGTAAGAAAGCGGTTTCCAGCATTTTCTCACCTCGTCATATCATATTCACCCACAGGGTGTCCAGATTCGACGGACAGCCAGAGGTGAATAATGGGAGGTAAAAAAATGTGTTCAGGCTTTGTTTACGCCTTGCATCCCCTTTGCGGCCTGGGAGGCGGGGGCAGCCGGTTTTAAGTATGTGTGCGGCTTTTCCCGGGAAAAGCCTTATGTGGGTGAGATGTCCAGGCACAGCGCCGCATCGTCACAGGTATATATGTATTCATTTGTGGGGTGTCCCGCACTGTACAGGATGTTTATGGTGGCGTCTGCATTCATTGCAAGCTCCACCAGCTGCTCATACACGCTCTCATCCGCCGCCAGGACCGTCAGGCTGACGCCGCTCTGCTCGGAGAGTATACGGGTCAGCTCGTTTATGTCGAACTCTTCCAGCACCCACCGTTTCTGTAGTGGTAGTTGCATGCGACTGCGGTTGCCTCGGGCATTTCAAAACCGTTTTCCGTATCGGGAAAATGGCTGGACTCCATGCGATCACTGGTAACGGCAAACCAGCTGTACAAATGTCCGCTGGGGATATCATCATAGTCGTCCCAGGTGACGTCGATATAATAAATGTCCCCTTCCAATATGGCTTTTGTCCATGTATGTTTCTCCAGCTTATCTCCGTTGATGGCCTCGCCCAGGATAGTGTCCGCCTCTATCCCCACCATATCCAGCAGATATTCATAGGCCGCACTATAGCCCGCACACACGCAGCGGCCCAAGGCCAGGGCCCCGTACAGGTCCTGGTCGCTGCCGTCGCTGTTGAAGCCGTACTCTATATTGTCGCACAGCCAGTCATGGAGAGCCAGGGCCTTTTCGTAATCGCCGGCCTCGGGGGGGATAGCTCCCAGCGCCTGTTCAGCCGCAGCCTCTACCTGCTGCCGTTTGGTCTGCACGTCGTCGTACTTCCAGGTGAATTCAATGTCGTATTCATTTCCCTGAGCATTATATTCCCAGCCATCTATCCAGAAAAACTCCGGACACCATATCAGTTCATTCAGCATGGTGTCAAGCTCTTCATAGGGAAGATCGTCGCAGACAAAGCTGATTTTCTGCTGCTCCTGATCCATCATATCATATATATACTGATAGGGGGCGTCCACATGGGGCAGGCTCTCCGTCTCCTCCACCGGGGGCAGGGTGACAGCCCAGACAATGAAAAGCAGGAGCAGCAGTCCCAACACCTTCCATATGGTACCTTTTCTGCGCCGCTTGATCATAGCACTTCTCCTCCTCTTTTCAGCTACCGCCTGTGTGCTTTTCAAAGCCAAAAGCCCTGCTGTAATGTCGATTATACCATGCAAAAAAATTTTTTCCATAGTATTTTTCCCTTCACATAAATCTCCCCCCGCATGCCCGGACGCTCTTGCCGTGGGCGCCCGCTCTATTGTCCCGGCCGCCGCTCTTCCCCATATTGCAGCCGCAGCCGGAAGCTGATATACTTGAGGCAGTACAGGGAACGGTACATACAGCAGGAGGCGCAAAGGATGAGGCTGGTGTGCTTTGGCGATTCAAATACCCGGGGCTATGATCCCCGGTCATATCTGGGCAGTCTGTACGGCAGTGAAAACCGCTGGGTGGATATCCTTGGCGCAAAAACAGGCTTCCAGGTCCTAAACTGGGGGGAAAATGGCCGTGAAGTGCCTAAAGCCGCCGTTTCTTTCCCGGAGGATACGCAGCTGCTCATAGTCATGCTGGGGACCTGCAACCTTCTCCAGGGCATGGGCGTTGAGGAGACTGCCCGGAGGATGGAGCGTTTTATCTCCGGTCTGTCTCTGGAGAGGGAGAAGCTCCTGCTTATCGCTCCGCCTCCAATAGTCCCCGGCCAGTGGGTGCAGGACGCAGAGCTTATCCGGGCCTCCAGGGAATTGGCCGCGGCTTACGGCGAGCTTGCAGAGCGGCTGGGCATCTTCTTTGCCGACGCCGGACTGTGGGATGTGTCCATGGCCTATGACGGAGTACATTTTACGGAGCAGGGGCACAGGGCCTTTGCCCGGGGGCTGCTGAAGGTTCTGGATGAACTGTCTCCCGCTTTCGCCGCCCCTTGTCCCCGGAGCCCCGGAGTTTGAAAAGGGCGGCTTCCGCCTGAATTATGCGATGGGTGCGTCCTGCGCCCCCGGCAAAATATTGAGAGGAGAATTTCAGCTATGGAACAGGAAACAGGCAGCAGCTATTACAGCCACGAAAAATTGCGTGCCGCGGCGGAATACTGGGATGAGAAAGACGCCGCCGGCCCCAGCCTGGACAGGGCCAGACTTAAAGCCCTGGTGGAAGAATATATTCTGGCCAACAACACCTGCGCTCTGGCCACCGGCGCCGGGGACTGCCTGCGCTGCACGCCCATCGAGTACAGCTACCATGACGGCTGCTTCTGGATGTTCAGCGAGGGAGGCAAAAAGTTTATAGGGCTGAGCCGGGACCCCCGGGTCTGCCTCGCCATATTTGACAAGTACCAGGGCTTTGACAAGCTGTGCGGCCTACAGATATCCGGCCTGGCCCGGCTGATCGAGCCCTTCAGCCGGGATTACATCGCCCATGCGGAGTATAAAAAGATACCTCTTTCCGCCCTGGAAAGGCTGAAAAGTCCCATGCATCTTATATGTATCCGCCCCACCCGTATCGACTGTCTGTTTTCCCGCTTCAAGGAGCTGGGCTGTTCTCCCCGGCAGACCCTTATCCTGGAGTGAACATGCAGGGGCCTGTCCCAAGACCTGTCCTTGCTCTCTGCGGCTTTTGCGCGGTTTATCCGGCAGTATGCTTCTGCCTTATAAGAAGCATCCCTCCTATAATATCAGTTAAGGCAGCTCTTCATAATGTGAAGAGCTGCCTTTTCCATGTTCTTCCAGCAGAGGGCTTTTCTCTCTGCCGCTCCCCTCCCTACCCGGCCTGTAAGCTCAGGAGCCATGCATCCCGAATTTTAAGATAAAAAGAAAAGGAGCGAGATCATGCAGATAGTGGATTTAAAAGAGATATATCCCAGCCTGTATACCCACAGCGTATTTCTGGAAGTAAGCGACGAAGTCTACGCCGTGTTCCTGGCGGACAGGCGGGCGGAGGCCGCGCGGCGTAGAAAGATGTACCGCTATAAAGCCCAGTACTCCCTGGACTGCGGCAACGGCATAGAAAACGCAGTGATATGCCGTCCCCCCAGCCCCGAGGAGATATTCGACGAAAAGCAGCGCAGGGCCCAGGTGTACGCCGCCGTCATGGCCCTGCCGGAAAAGCAGTCCCGGCGGGTCTATGCCCGCTTTTATCTGGGCATGAGCGCAACGGAGATTGCCAGGGCGGAAGGCGTGCATCCCAGCCGCAGCGCCGCCAGCATCAGGTCCGGCCTGAAAAAACTGTCAGCCTGCCTGTAAGCCGGAACTGTTCCGGGGCAAAAAAGCCCGGGGCTTATCATATGCCCCGGGCATGGTGAGGGAGGCTTTACCCCTCAGCTTCGGCCCTGTCCGTCTACCGAAGGACCTTTTTCAGAGAGCCCAGCAGCGGCGGCATAAGGGCCGTGTACACCAGAGCTCTCACAAGGCACAGGAACAGGCGCAGCGCCAGAGTGCCGAATACGAAGGCCGGTGAATAATAAGCGTAAATTTTACTGTCCACATACAGGGCGAAGGTGTTCAGCAGGGTGATGCACAGCTCGCTGAGCAGCAAAGTGAAAAACACTCCTCCCCTTCCCCGTCCCATCCGGGCGGCACAGAGCCCGTCCATCAGCCCGCAGGATACATAGGGCAGTATCCACAGCACAGTCGTGGCGCTTATACCGTAGCCGGACAGCAGCACCTGATAGATAAAAGTCCCTATGCCGCCAATGAGCATGCCGTCCACGGGGCCGAAAAGCAGGGCGCCTATATGCACCGGCAGGCTTTCAAAGCTGATCTTTAAGTTTCCGCCTATCTTAAGGGACAGGCCGGCAAGCACGGTGCATACGGCGGCAAGTACTGCATTGAGAGCCAGCTGCCTTACGGCAAAGGATTTTTTCACCCTTCGGCTCCTTTCCCCAGGACGATACGGTGGAGCTGGCGGAAGGCCAGTCCCCCTGCAGCATTTCCCAGACTGATGACCAGCACCCTCAGCGCCGCCCCGCCGCTCCAGCCGGAGAGCCAGAAATAAAACATATCCGCCACACAGTGCTCCGTACCCGCAAGTATGAATACCATGACTCCAAAGAACAGAGCCAGATATTTCCCCAGCTCATGGGGGATGCTCCTGTAGCCCTCCACAGCTATGTAGATGAGCATGTTGCACAGGACGCCCAGCAGGAAAAGGCTTATGAGGGAATCCTCCATCTTGACGCTGCACAGCTGCGCCGCCTGCTCCCGTATGCCGCCTATACGGCTGAAGGCGGCGGCAGCAGCCGTCAGGCCGGTGCCGGCCAGATTCCCCAGCCAGATCAAAGGCAGCCTGAGCGCATATGCCCTGTCTTTCTCCAGGGCGTAGCAGACCCTGCCTGTGAAAAGCTCCAGGCTGAAGGAACAAATACTGAACAAGCCCACGGCAAAGAGCGCCGCCCCGACCACGCGCTCATCCACCGAGAGGAACACGACGCCTCCCAGTCCTATGCACGCCCCGGCCAGGACTGCGGAGATAAACACCCGTAAAAGTTTCATATCGCCGCCCTCTCCGCCGCCTGTATCACGTGCTTGCACAGCACAGCCGTAGTCACGCTGCCCACCCCGGCCGGTACCGGGGTGATGGCCCTGACCATAGGTTCAACGGCGGCAAAATCCACGTCGCCGGTGAGCCTCCCGTCAGGCAGGCTGTTTATGCCCACATCCACCACTATTTGGTCAGGATTGGTAAACTCCGGCCCAACAGTGCCGGCATGGCCGGCAGCTACCACCAGTATTTCCGCCTGGCGGCAGATCTTCGCCATATCCCTGGTCTTGGTATGGCACATGGTGACGGTGGCGTTTTTCCCCTGGAGCAGCATGGAGACAGGCTTTCCTATCACCAGGCTGCGGCCGATGACCACCGCCCGCTTTCCCTCCAGCTCCACTTTGTAGTGCTTCAGCAGCTCTATCACCGACTGGGCCGTGCAGGGTGCGAAACCCGGCCCGGAGCCGGTGAACACTCCGGCCAGGGAACAGTCGGTCATGCAGTCCACATCCTTCTCCGGCCGGAGGACCTGGCATATCCTGCGCTCTTCCAAGTGCTTCGGCAGGGGCCTGAACATCAGGCAGCCGTGGATGCCCGCATCCCTGTCGATCTGTTCCAGCACTGCCAGAAGCTCCTGCCGGTCCACCCCGGCCTCCAGCCTGAAAGGCCGTACTTCTATGCCTATCTTCTCGCAGCGCTTTATGGCTGCGGCCTCGTAAGCCAGGTCGTCGCCTCTCTCCCCTGCCCGCACTATGGCCAGGCAGGGCACGGTCCCCCGGCTCCTCAGCTTTTCAGCCCGGACTGCAAGCTCCTCCGTAATTGCCTTGGCAACAGGCGCGCCTTTCAGTATCTCTGCCACTATACCAGCCTCCCGGTAATGTTTTGGTATATCTTTTCCGCCGTCCGGCCGTAAAGGGCCAGCAGCCTATCGGCCTCGCCGTTAAGCTCCAGAGCGGTGTCTCTGTCCGCCATGGACTTGGTGTTTATCTTCACATTCAGCGCCGCAGCCTTCATGGCCGCCAGGGCCAGAGCGGCGGCGCAGCCCGCATCGGAAATAGCAAGCGCGCTGCCCTTTTCCCCGTACAGGGCAATGAGCTCCAGAGCCCGGGCGCATTTTCCCATGACCTCCATAGGGGGGCGGACCGCACGGAGCAGAGCTTCCTCCATTATCTTTCCCCGCTCCGGGTCATCCCTGGGTATGGCGTATGCCCTGCTCAGGGGCAGGAAAGCCCGGGCATCCTCGTCAATGAGCTCCAGCAGTTCCTCCCGCAGCTTTTCCGCTTCTGTGTTGAGTGCCAGCAGCTCCTCCTCCACAGCGGCGTACTTCTTTTTCCCCAGGGTCAGGTTCCCAACCATATTCCCCAGAGCTATGCCCAGAGCCCCGGTCAGGGCGGCGGCTCCCCCGCCTCCCGGAGCGGGCGCCGGGGAGGCCAGAGCCGCCAGGAATCCCTCTATAGTCCTTTCCATCAGAACAGCCCCGATATCACGCCGTTTTCGTCCACGTCGATTTTCTCGGCGGCGGGCACCTTGGGCAGGCCGGGCATGGTCATTATATCACCTGTGAGGGCAACAATAAAGCCCGCCCCGGCACATAGCTTCAAATTTCTCACCGTTACCTTAAATCCCCTGGGCGCACCCAGCAGGGTCGGGTCGTCGGAAAAACTGTACTGCGTCTTGGCCATGCAGATGGGAAGCCCGCCGAAGCCCAGCTCCTCAATCCGCCTGAGCTGTTTTACCGCATCCCCCACCAGCTGTACGCCATCGGCGTGATATACCTTTGTGCATATGGCCTCCAGCTTATCCATGATGCCGGTGTCCAGCTCATAGCTCTGGCGGAAGCTGTTGGCCTCGCCGCAAAGGCGCACCACCTCCCGGGCAAGTTCCCGGCCGCCTTCTCCGCCCTTGGCCCATACCTGGCTCAAAGCGACGTTCACGCCCAGCTCCCTGCACTTTCTTTCCACCAGTTCCAGCTCTGCCTTCGTGTCCGTGGGGAAAGCGTTCAGCGCCACCACGCAGGGCAGGCCGAACAGATCCTTTATGTTGCTCACATGCTGCAGGAGGTTTGGCAGTCCCCTTTCCAGAGCCTCCATAACATAGTCCAGCACGTTCACGGCGCTGCTGAACATGTTGAAGCCGTCCCCCAGGTCTCTCAGGGTGTAGTTATAACCGGCCAGGTTGTAGCTGGCTTCCAGGTCCAGCGGCTCATATTCGCCGCTCTCCTTGTTGTACACCATCACGTCGAACACCCGGTAGCCGCCGGTGGGTCCTCCGACCCATACGCCCTTGTCGTCCATCTGCACCGAGTCGGGCCACTGACTGTCCACCTTGTAGGTGATGCCGGCCACCTGCAGGAAGCCGCCGTTCTCCTCTCCGCTGCCCACGCTGCGGGCGCCCCATTCCAAAGCGTCCAGCAGCTGCTGGCCGGTGACGGTCTGCAGGCAGGCCACATTGCCGAAGGTGTGGATGTTCTTGGCCACCTTGTAAGTCAGCTCGCCGGTGACCGCCTGGTTACGTATGCCGCCGCCGTTCATGACGGCCACGTCCACATCCAGGCCCATATCGTCAAAGAGGTAATACAGGGCGTCGGCGGCAAAGTCGCCGGTGTTGGTCTCCTGGCTGCGCACCAGGCGGTTGCCGTCGGCGTCATAGTTGTCCAGTACCAGCTGGGTGCTGCCTATGACCTGGCCCAGCTGTTCGTCAATCTCCCCGAGCCAGGCCTCCTTTATGGCGGCGGTGGCCTCGTCGCTGAGCCATTCGCTCTCCCCATAGAGCTGGGAGTCGAACTCATAGCCTACAACCCGGGTCTCTTCCTGGCCGTCCTCATTTACCACGGGCTCTCCCGTCTCATCGGTCACAGTCTCGGTTATCTCTTTGTACCCGATGGGGCCGGTGCTTATCTCCCCGCTCTCCCCATCTATGAGCATCATGCCTATGTTGCCGAAATACTCGCCGGTCTGGGTAAGTTCCACGCTCTCCCCGTCCTTCCCGCTGATCTGGGTGTCATATACCAAGGTGTGGGAATGGCCGTCTATAAAGGCGTCAAGGCCGCTGACATTGGCGATCACTTCCTCGCTGGTCCAGGGGCTGGAAGAGGGGTCCACGCCCAGGTGGCCCAGGGCTATGACCAGTTCCGCCCCCTCGGCCCTGGCGGCGTCTATAGCCGACTGCACATCGGCATACAGGGCCTGTCCGTCCTCTCCGCCGGATATGCCGTAGATATAGTTGCCCTCCTCATCCTGGAAATAGGCCGGGGTGGACTTGGTAAAGGATTCGGGGGTGGTTATGCCAACAAAGGCCAGTTTCCGCCCGCCGATATCAAAAATCCTGTAGGCATCCAGCACATTGTCCCCGCGGGCCCCGCCGCTCTCCTCATAGAAATTGCAGGACACATATGGGTATTCCGCCTGGGAGATGAGCTCCATCGCCCTCTCCATACCGTAATCGAACTCATGGTTGCCCAGGGTAGCCAGGTCATATCCGGCGGAGTTCATCAGCTTTATAATGCTCTCCCCTTTGTCCATAGAGCCGTAGGCCGTGCCCTGTATATGGTCCCCGGCGTCCACAAGCAGCACGTTCCCATAGCTCTCCTCCATATGGGTCTTAAGCGCTGCAAGTACGTCATAGCTCAGGGGCTTGTCAATGTAGGTGTGGACGTCGTTGGTGTAGAGTATAGCGATGTCCTCAGCCGCTGCGGGAGTCGGGCTCTCAGCCACCGCGGTCTCGGCCGCCGCGGTCGCGGTCTCGGCGGGTGCGGATGAGCAGCCAAACAGTGACAGGCACAGAAGCATGACCAGCAAAACAGAAATCGATTTGCGCACAGTGCATCCCTCCTCAATATAGTGGTAGGGATATTATTCCATATTTTCCCCCGCTTGTAAAGCTCCCCTTTTGCCGGATGGCCCAGATCCCCCTCTCGGCAAAGGCAAATTCCGGCAGGGGTAAACCGGGTGCCCGGCGGCAGAAAAAAAGAGCCGGGCATGACTTGCCTC
>DVHY01000101.1 GCA_018711755.1 Candidatus Limivicinus faecipullorum
ACCACCATGAGTCCCGGTATTATTGGGTTTTTCATGTTCCAATGTACGTATCCGTTATTAAGAAGCATGATGTTATGGGAGATCATCACGAAGAAGAAGGACTCAAGCTGCGGCGGCTCCGTCGGGAGGGGGAGTGCGCCTGCGCTTGCGCAGCAGTTTCATCTCCCCTATAATATCCCGCTCCTGCTTGTCATAGGATGTACCAAAAGGAGTGATGCGCTTGTTGGATTTGAAAGGCTTTACCAAAAGACACAGAGGTGCCCTTTCGGGCATAGGCATGATTTTAGCGGTAGTGCTGATTTTCTGGACGGTAAACAATCCCGCCCTGGTGGGGGCCTCCGCCTCTTCCCGTCAGCTGCCGGTCTATTCCGTGCAGCGGGACGAAAAGGTGGTGGCCCTCTCCTTCGACGCCGCCTGGGGTAACGAGGACACCCAGACCCTCATAGATATCCTGAACAAATACCAGATAAACGCCACCTTTTTTGTGGTGGGCGACTGGGTGGATAAGTATCCCGAGTCGGTGAAGGCCCTGGCGGACAACGGCAACGAGGTGATGAACCACTCTTCAACTCACGCCCATTTCTCTCAGCTCAGCAGCGAGGAGATAGTGGCGGACATTACCGCCTGCAATGAAAAGATCGCCGCCGTCACCGGTGTAACCCCCACCCTCTTCCGCTGCCCCTACGGCGAATACGACGACCATGTCATCAGCTCGGTCACATCCATGGGTATGACCGCCATCCAGTGGGATGTGGACAGTCTGGACTGGAAAGGCATATCCGCCCAGGAGATACAGGGGCGGGTGCTGGATAAAGTACAGCCCGGAAGCATAGTCCTCTTCCATAACGCCGCAGACAACACGCCGGAAGCCCTGCCTGGCATAATCGAGTCCCTTATCGCCGACGGCTATAAGATAGTCCCTATATCCCAGATATTGCTCAGCGGCAAGACCATGATAGACAACACAGGCCGCCAGTGTCCTGTCAAATAAACCCGACCACGCCCCGGGCAGAGCAGCAAATCCGCCCGGGGCAGCTCTATTCCAGGAAAACCTTGCAAGGAAAATACCGCCATGGTATAATTAAAAAAAGATACTTTGTATCCATCTTGAAAGATGGAGGTAACCAGCTATGTCCGGTGTGCTTATTTTACTTATCTTGGCCCTGGTTTTCCTTGTCATGTCCATTTTCCTATTTATGGGCAAAGGTTCCTGGCTCATTGCCGGGTACAACACCGCCTCCCTGGAGGAGCGGAGGAAATACGATGAAAAGAAGCTGTGTCGAGTGACGGGGCTGATCTGCCTGCTGTGCGCATTTCTGATGTGCGCCCTGGCCTGGCTGGGCTACCGGGTGGAGACCGGCATCATGACCGAGGAGCAGATGCTCCCCTATGGTCTGGGCTTCGGCGCCGTCATAGTTGTAGCCGCTATAGCCGCGGTGATATATTCCAACACCAAAGCAAAGAAATGACTTTGGCTTTTTATTAGTTTACATAACGTTTTATCTATGCAAATAACAACTCCCCCACATGAAACCTCAGCCGGTTTCCGTGGGGGAGTTTTTTCCCATCGGATTCTGAAAAGGGGCCCGGCCGGAGGGCGTGCCGCCTCACCCGGCTCCGCTCATCAATCGTCGTTGGAGCTGGACACCATGATATCCAGTATCTTCTTATCTGTCTCGGTCATGGCCTCCCGGGCGATTTCCGCCACGGCGTCAATAGTGTCGTCGGCGGAGGACTGAAGGAACCCATCGCCGCCGTTAAAGCTCTGGCCGTTTTTGTACATCTCGTAGCCCATGATACCGGCGCCCACGGAGTTGGCCACCTTGGCGGCGCAGGAGGGCTTGGCCCCGTCGCAGAACATGCCGGAGAGCACGGCCAGATCGTTGACAATGGTCTGGCGCACCGCCTCCAGCGTACCGCCGTCCAGATAAGCCACGGCGCAGCCGGCCCCAACGCCGGCGGTAACGGCGGTGCAGTAAGCAGACAGGCGGCCGATATCCTTCTTAAGATATACGGCCATGAGGTTTGCCAGGGCCAGAGCCCGGTATACCTGTTCCCGGCTGCTGCCCAGACGCTCGGCATACTCCAGCACGGGCATGGTGACGGTAAGGCCCTGGTTTCCGCTGCCGCCAACGATGACCACGGGCTTTTCGCAGCCGCTCATCCTGGCGTCGGAGCCGGCGGCGGCCCTGGCCATAGCCCTGGTCTTGGTGTCTGTGGCCGAGCTGAGAAGGATACGGCCTATCTGGGCACCCCAGGGCTTTTCCAGGCCCTCTTTGGATATCTCGCTGTTGCAGCTGATCTGGCTGTCCAGCAGACCGCTGATGTCCTCGATCTCAACGGTGTTTATAAAGTCCCACATCCCCTCCAGGCTCATGAGGCTGTGGTCGGAGACGAAGCTGGAGCGCAGCTCCGGCTCCTTCTGGAAGATTATCTCCCCGTCCTTTTCAAGAAGGACGATATTGGTGTGATAATCGCTGATAACGGCCCTGCTGCTGTGGCCTCCGCCTTCCAGGAAGACCTCGATGTAAAGGGCGCTGTCCCCCTCTTTGCGCTCGATGGATATCTCATGCTGGTCGATATACTTCTGGATATTGGGGATATCCTCAGGCTTTGTCTCGGCAATGACGCTCATCTGCAGCTCAGCCTTGCCGGTGACTATGCCTGCGGCGGCAGCGGCCTTCAGGCCCTTGAGCCCGCCCGTGTTGGGCACGACCACGCTTTTGACATTTTTGATTATATTGCCGCTGACATAGAGATGGCAGCATTCCGGGATACATCCCAGCACTTCTCTGGCCTTTGCTGCGGCATAGGCAACGGCCACCGGCTCGGTGCAGCCCATGGCGGGCAGCAGTTCTTCATTGAGGATGGACACGTAATTTTTATATTCTTTGTCGCTTCTTTTCATAAGGCTCCTCCTTTCAACCCCGTCTCTTACTCAACGGCAACCAGTCTGGCCTGCTCCACGCCGGGGATGCTCTCAATCTCTTTGAGAAGTTCGGTCAGGGTGGAGGCCATACTGCTGATGTCCAGAGACATGGTGACGCTGGCTTTGCCCCTGATAGGCAGACTCTGGGTTATGGTGAGGACGCTGCACCCCACCTGGGAAATAGCCGTGAGCAGCGCGCTGAGCACGCCCTGTTCATGGGTCAGCATCATGGACAGCACGGCCTTTCTGCCCCCGGCAAGGTCTGTGGGTTCCAGGATGTAATCTTTATATTTGTAATAGGTGCTGCGGGAGATGCCCACCTGTTTCACCGCCTGGCTCACCTCGTGTACCTTGCCGTCCTCCAGCAGCCGACGGGCCTGGAGAACTTTTTCATAGTACTCCGGCAGGATACTCTTATGTATTATAAGATAATTATCCAGCATAACTGGGCTCCCCCTGTTCAGATTTTTCTGCAAATATATGATAATCCGTCCGCGGGAAAAATACAAGTGTATTTTTATGAACGATACAATTTTGACAAATTGTGCATAAGTGTAAAAATTGCCGGACATATATTCAAAAACACGTGACAATTTGCACATAATGTGATATGCTTTAACCGGCTTGATTTGAATATACGGAACAGTTATAAAGGGGGAAGACTATGGTTACCAACAAAGAAAATCTGTTTAAACTCGGCAAAAAAATTACGGACAGGATACCCCAGCAGCTGGGGATTGCAAAAATAACGGAGGAGGACCCTGAGTACTGGGGCATGGTGAACGTGCTCACCGATGAGATGGTGGAAGTGGCCCTGAAGATGAAAAAGCGGGTCCCCATTTCTCTGGATGAGCTGGCCAAGGCCACCGGTAAGGACAGGGATCACCTGCGTGAAGTGCTCCAGGAGATGGCGGTGGTGGGTCTTATAGAATTCCACTGGGGAGAAAAGGGCCTGCCCATGACCGAGGAGAACAAGCGCTATGTGCTGTGCATGTATGTTCCCGGCTCTGCGGAGATGCTGCTGATGCACAAGACCATCCCGGAGACCAACCCGGAAGTCAACCGTTTCTTTGAGCGCATGTCCTTTTTGCCTCTGGAACATGTCACTCCCATGGTCCCCCCCGGCGGAGCGGGCATAGGCATGCACGTAATCCCTGTGGAGAAGGCCATTCCCGCCCAGTCCCAGTCTCTGGATATCGAGCGGCTGTCCCACTGGCTGGACAAGTATGAGGGCCATCTGGGCGTGGGCGTATGCTCCTGCCGACGCAGCGAGACTCTCCAGGGCCGCGGCTCCGGGGATGTGCCCGATGAATGGTGCATAGGCGTGGGCGAATTTGCGGACTACTGCGTGCAGACCGGCAAGGGCAGATACGCCACCAAGGAGGAGGTCCTGGCGGTGCTTCAGCGGGCCGAGGACCTGGGCTATGTCCACCAGATAACCAATATCGACGGAGAAAATAAAATATTCGGCATATGCAACTGCCCCACCGGCGTGTGCTATGCCCTGCGCACCTCCCAGTATTTCAATACCCCCAACCTGTCCCGCAGTGCTTACGTGGCCCATGTGGACACGGAAAACTGTGTGGCCTGCGGCAAGTGCGTAGAGGTCTGCCCCGCCGGCGCCGCCAAGCTGGGCCAGAAACTCTGCACCAAGAGCGGTCCCATCCAGTATCCCAAGCACGAGCTGCCGGACGCCGTAAAATGGGGTCCGGAAAAGTGGAGCCCCAACTACAAGGAAGACAATGAGATAAACTGCTATGACACCGGCACCTCCCCCTGCAAGACCGCCTGCCCCGCCCACATAGCCGTCCAGGGATATATCAAGATGGCGGCCCAGGGCAGATATATGGACGCCCTGAAGCTCATCAAGCAAGACAACCCCTTCCCCGCCGTCTGCGGCAGCATCTGCAACCGCCGCTGCGAGGAGGAGTGTACCCGGGGCGACGTGGACCGGGCCGTAGCTATAGACGAGATCAAGAAATTCATAGCCGAGCAGGAGCTGAAAGAGGAGAACCGCTACATACCCCCCATAAAGAACTTCCGTCCCACCCTGGAGAAGTTCCCGGAGAAGATAGCCATAATCGGAGCCGGCCCAGCCGGCATGAGCTGCGCCTATTATCTGGCCATGATGGGCTACGAGAACGTCACCGTCTTTGACCGCAACGCCGTTCCCGGCGGCATGCTCACCTTGGGCATCCCATCCTTCCGCCTGGAAAAGGACGTGGTCAACGCCGAGATAGAGGTCCTGCGCCGGATGGGCGTGGAGTTCAAATGCGGCGTGGACGTGGGTAAGGATGTCACCCTGGCCCAGCTCCGGGAGCAGGGCTACAAGGCCTTCTACCTGGCTATCGGTGCTCAGAAATCCGCTCACCTGGGCGTGCCCGGAGAAGAGCTTGAAGGCGTGCTGGGCGGCGTGGACTTCCTGCGCCGGGTGAACCTGGGCGAGAAGCCGGCGATAGGCGAAAAATGCGCCGTCATCGGCGGCGGCAATGTGGCCATGGACGTGTGCCGCACCGCTCTGCGCCTGGGCGCCAAGGACACCTATGTGCTCTACCGCCGCAGCCAGAGTGAGATGCCTGCCGACGAAGAGGAGCTGGCCGAGGCCATGGAAGAGGGCGTGCAGTTCCGCTTCCTCACCAACATCGTTGAGATAATCGGCAGCGAAGGCAAGGTCAGCGCCGTGAAGGTGGAGCTCATGGAGCTGGGCGAGGCCGGGCCTGACGGCCGCCGCAAGCCCATAGGCACCGGCAAATTCGAGACCATAGCCGTGGACAGCGTCATCGGGGCCGTTGGCCAGCTGGTGGACCTGGGCGGCATAGCTCCCGAGGCAATGAGCTTCACCAAGAAGGGCACTGTGGTTGTGGACGAGGTCACGGCCCAGACCGCCCAGAAGGACATTTTTGCCGGCGGCGATTTTGTCACCGGGCCCAAGTTTGCCATCGACGCCATCGCAGCGGGCCGTGTGGGCGCCGAGTCCATCCACCGCTTTGTGCAGCCCGGTCAGGACCTGCGCATCCACCGCAATCTCAGGAAGTTCGTACAGCTGGACAAGACCCAGGCCCTCATACCCATCGGCTTTGATAATGCCCCCCGCCAGGTTCCCGCCCACGACAAGACCAAGGCCAAGAGCTTTTCCAACGACCGTGTCACCTTCACCGAGGAGCAGGTCAGGAAAGAGGCCTCCCGCTGCCTGGGCTGCGGCGCCACCGTGGTGGACGAGAACAAGTGCATCGGCTGCGGACTGTGTACCACAAAGTGTGAGTTCGACGCCATTCATCTCCGCCGCGACCTGCCGGAGTGCAGCAATATGTACAAGGCGGAAGATAAACTGAAGGCCATACTCCCCTATGCCGCCAAGCGTGAGGTGCGCATAATCAAGAACAAGAAAAAATAAAAAGGCTTTCCGTATACACTTTCCCCTGCAAAAACTCCCGTGCCTGCGGCACGGGAGTTTTGCGACTGTCAAAAAAGCCTCGCAGAGTTTTTTCAACCCAGCGAAAAAA
>DVHY01000102.1 GCA_018711755.1 Candidatus Limivicinus faecipullorum
GGTCGTGGATGGACAGCACCGGGTCAATCTCGTGGGCCAGCTGCTCCACCTGGGCCCGCAGGGCGGCGGTGCGCTCGTCGTTGACCACCGGGTCCATGTGGATCACCGTCTCAATGTGGTGCTTCTCCTTCAGCTCCCGCTCGATGTGGTCGATGATGTCGTGCATCTCCAACAGGTCTGCGTCGGCGGGCACCTCCGCGTGGAAGGACATCATGGCCCGGCCGGGGCCGTAGTCGTGGTACACCAGGTCGTGGATGCCCAGGATGTTGGGGTGGGAGACCACCAGCTTGTCGATGTCCCGGGCCAGTTCCGGGTCCATGGGGCGGCCCAGGAGGGGGTCCAGGGTATCCTTGGCGGCCTCCCAGCCGGTCTTTAAAATGAAGGCCGCCACCAGCAGCCCCGCAAGGCCATCGATCTGAAGATGGAAAAAGTGTCCGATGAGAGTGGCCGCCAGTACCACCGCGGTGGCCGCCGCGTCTGAGAGGCTGTCTGCGGCGGTGGCCTCCACCGCCTGGGAGGAGATGGCCCGGCCGACGGCCCGGTTAAAGCGGTACATCCACAGCTTGACCAGGACGGCCGCCGCCAGAATGGCCGCGGCCAGCCAGGAGAAATCCAGTTCCTCCGGGTGAATCAGCTTTTCCACAGAGCTTTTTCCCAATTCAAAGCCCATGAGCAGAATGGCCATGGACACCACAAGTCCGGTCAGGTACTCCATTCGCCCGTGGCCGAAGGGGTGCTCCTCGTCGGCGGCCTGGCCCGCCAGCCGGAAGCCTACCAGTGTAATCACGGATGAGGCTGCGTCCGACAGGTTGTTCAGGGCGTCCGCCACGATGGCCACCGAGCCGGTGATCATCCCAGCGGCCAGTTTTCCCAGGCACAGCAGGGTGTTGAGCAGAATGCCCACCATTCCCGCCAGAGCGCCGCATTTCTGCCGCGCCTCCGGCGCGCTGGGGTCCTGACCGGCCAGCCACCGCTGGATCAATGCTTGGATCAAAGGTAAGTTCCTCCCCTGTTGGGCCGGATGGTCCGGCCCCAAGATTTTCATATTCGTATCATTTTATTATGGCACGCCGCCCTTTGTTCCGTCAAGTATTGCCGCAAATGCTTTTCGAAAGCAGCTGTAGGACTACAATAGATATTGGACAGAAGAATAAAAAAGGATGAAGGATAAGGCCTCATCGGTTATAGTTGGAGTTGCAGACAACAACATAACGAAAGGGGGCCATATCCTTCATGAGTAAAAGTATAACACAGGACATGGCATATCGGCAATCCCTAATGAAATATGCAGAGAAATACGGCGTGAGCCGTGCCAGCCGGAAGTACAACAAGAGCCGGTCATATATCTACTTCTGGAAGGCACGCTGGGACGGAACGGCTGAATCTCTGGCCTGTCAGTCTAGGCGGCCTCACAGTCACCCCAATCAACATACAGAGGCAGAGCCGAAACTGATTCGGGATATGCGCCGCCGTAATCCTGACCTGGGATTGATAGAGCTGTGGCATCGGCTGCGGCAGAGGGGTTACTCCCGCCGCCCGGAGAGCCTGTTCCGGGTCATGCGTAAACTGGGCCTGTTCCCTCCACCTAAGAAAAAGCAGTTTTATAAACCTAAGCCTTACGAGCAGATGAGCTATCCTGGCCAGCGTGTCCAGGTGGATGTGAAGGTCGTTCCACGCAGATGCATTGCTGATTCCCAGCTGCGTTTGTTCCAGTATACTGCCATTGACGAGTTTACTCGCCTGCGTTTCCTGGCTGCCTACCCAGAACAATCCACATATTCCTCCTCCGACTTCCTCAAGAGGTTGTTCAAGTGGTATGAACGCAGAGGGATTAAGGTGGAGTGCGTTCAGACCGACAATGGCTTTGAATTCACCAACCGTTTCTCCAACAGCAAGCGGGATTTACCTACTCTGTTTGAGGCCACTGCTGCCCAGCTGGGCATTAGACATAAGCTCATCCGCCCTTACACGCCTAGACACAACGGCAAGGTGGAGCATAGTCATCGTGAGGATCAGAAACGCTTTTACTCTTGCCATAGTTTTTATTCTCTGGACGACTTTTCCAAGCAGCTCGCTGTTTACAACCGCCGCTCCAACAACTTTCCTATGAGGCCTCTTGGCTGGCGCTCTCCCTTAGAGTTCACTGTCCAATATGTTTGACAATCCTACACGGTGCCGGAGCGGAAGGTAAAACTGGGGCTTGCAAAGACGTTTTCAGCGTAGTATAATAAGCCGAATATCCAGATAATGTATGTTCGCATGTCCTTTGCCGCGGGCTCTGCGGCAGATGCGCTGCGGGAAGGGAGAAGAATATGGCCGTTATCGCTCCGTCGGTGCTGTCCGCCGATTTTGCAAAACTGGCTCTTGAGGTGGAAGAGGTCAAGGCGGCCGGAGCTGAGTGGCTGCATTTCGACGTGATGGACGGCATGTTCGTCCCCAACATCTCTATGGGTATCCCCGTGCTGAAAAGCCTGAGAAAGGCTACGGACATGTTTCTGGACGTACACCTGATGATAGAAAAGCCCCTCAGGTATACAAGGCAGTTCTGCCAGGCCGGAGCCGACCTGGTCTGCTTCCATGTTGAGTCGGACACAAGGGAAAACATTGCCGCAGCCATTGCCCTGGCCCGGC
This sequence comes from Candidatus Limivicinus faecipullorum, assembly GCA_018711755.1. Classification (GTDB taxonomy): domain Bacteria; phylum Bacillota; class Clostridia; order Oscillospirales; family Oscillospiraceae; genus Limivicinus; species Limivicinus faecipullorum. Next base: position 2,632 of record DVHY01000102.1, read on the forward strand.
AGCTGGGGAAGAAGACAGGCGTCACCCTCAAGCCCGGCACGCCTCTGGAGGAGCTGCTGCCCTTCGTCAAAGATGTGGACCTGGTACTGGTCATGACCGTGGAGCCCGGCTTCGGCGGCCAGAAGTTCATGGAAGACCAGCTGGACAAGGTCCGCCGGCTGAGAGAGTATATCTGCGGCCAGGGCCTCGGGTGCTATATCGAGGTGGACGGCGGCATTGACGAGAATACTGCGCCGCTGGCGCTGGAGGCCGGGGCCAAGGTCCTGGTGGCGGGCAGCGCCGTGTTCGGAAAGGCGGACAGGGCCGCAGCCGTAGCCGCGCTGAAAGCAAAATAATTTTATCTGGACCCTCTGGGTCGGGAGAGCGTATATGTCCTTTTTTCCTGCATCCCTTGAAAACCTTATAGATAAATTCGCGTCTCTCCCCGGCATAGGGCGCAAAAGTGCCCAGCGCCTGGCCTTTTATGTGCTGGGTCTGCCGGAGGAGGAGGCCAGAGATTTTGCCTCGGCCATCCTGGACGCCAAGGCCAGCGTACACTGCTGCCGTGTATGTCAGAACCTCACCGAGGGAGAGCTGTGCTCCATCTGCGCCAGCGACCGGCGGGACAAGGGCACCATCTGCGTGGTGTCCGAGCCCAGAGACGTGCTGAGCATCGAGCGGGGCCACGAGTATAACGGCACTTACCATGTGCTCCACGGGGCTCTCTCCCCTATGAGCCATGTGGGCCCGGACGATATAAAGATAAAGGAACTGCTGGTGCGCGTTGCGGAAAACGAGGTGGACGAGGTCATCATGGCCACCAACCCCGACACCGAGGGCGAAGCCACGGCCATGTATATCTCCCGGCTGCTCAAGCCCTTCAATGTGAAGGTCACCCGTCTGGCTTACGGCATCCCCGTGGGCTCCAATCTGGAGTTTGCCGACGATGCCACTTTGAACCGTGCTTTGGAAGGGCGCACGGAAATGTAAACTGCCCCTCCGCTTCCCGGATATGAGTATAATAACCCTTGGAATGCGGCTATACTTCAAGGGTGATACATAACGGAATCTAATAAAACGAAATGATGTGATAACAAAGAATGGAGAAATTATGGTATCTAAACTGAAAATCATTCCCCTTGGCGGTCTCGGCGAGATCGGCAAGAACATGACGGCCTACGAGTTCGGCGGCGATATTATCGTGGTGGACTGCGGCATGGGCTTCCCCGATGAGGACATGTACGGCGTGGACATCGTGCTGCCGGACATCAGCTACCTGAAGGCCAATGCGGAGAAAATACGGGGCCTTATCCTCACCCACGGCCATGAGGACCATATCGGCGCCGTGCCCTACGTGCTCAAAGAGATCGACATGCCCATTTACACCACCCCCCTTACGGCTGCTCTGGTGGAGCTGAAGCTGGAAGAGCACGAGCTTTTGTACAACACCCAGATATTCACCAAGAAGGCCGGCTCCAGCTTTCGACTGGGCTGCTTCACGGTGGAGTTCATCCATGTGAACCACAGTATCCCCGATGCGGTGGCCCTGGCCATCAAGACCCCCATAGGCACCGTGATCCACACCGGCGACTTCAAGATAGACCTGACCCCCATAGCCGGCGGCATGATAGACATTCCCCGTCTGGGACAGCTGGGCAACGAGGGCGTCCTGGCCCTGCTCAGCGACTCCACAAACGTGGAGAAGCCCGGACACTCCGACTCCGAGCGGAAGGTGGGGGAGAGCTTTGACAAGCTCTTCAACGGCTGCAGCAAGCGCATCATCATCACCACCTTCGCCTCCAATGTCCACCGCCTGCAGACGGTCATCAACGTGGCTGCAAAGTACGGCCGCAAGGTGGGCATCACCGGGCGGAGCATGGAAAACGTGCTGCGGGTGGCCTCCGTGCTGGAGTATATGAAAATACCCGACAACGTGCTCATGGACATAGAGCAGCTCAACAAGCTGCCTAAAAACCAGGTGGTCATCATCTCCACCGGCAGCCAGGGCGAGACCATGTCCGCCCTCTACCGCATGGCTTTTTCCGAGCACAAGCAGGTGAATGTGGACGCCGGCGACCGGGTCATCATCTCCGCCTCCGCCATCCCCGGCAACGAGAATACCATCAGCCGGGTCATTGACGAGCTTTTCCACAAGGGCGCCGAGGTCATTTATGACCGGCATACCGACCTGCATGTCTCAGGCCACGCCTGCCAGGAGGAGCAGAAGATGATGCTGGGCCTGGTCAAGCCCAAGTTCTTCATCCCCGTCCACGGGGAATACCGCATGCTGGTCAAGCATGCGGAGCTGGGCAAGCTCATGGGCGTTTTGCCCAGAAACATCGTCATCGCCGAAAACGGCAAGGTCATCGAAGTCACCAAGAAGAGCATCAAATGCGAGGACTCCGTCCAGTCCGGGGCCGTCATGGTGGACGGCAGCGGCATCGGCGAGGTGGGCAGCGTGGTGCTCCGTGACCGGCACAAGCTGGCTGAAGACGGCATGGTGGTGGTCATCCTGCCCTATTCCAGCGACGCCCACGCCCTTATCTCCGAACCCGAGATAGTTACCCGGGGCTTCATCTATGTGAAAGAGGCCGAGGGCATAATGGAAGAGCTCAAGCGGGTGGCTATTGAATCGGTGGTGGCCTGCGAGGAACACAAGATAAACGACTGGTCGGCCATAAAGAGCCGGGTGAAGAACAATATCTCCGGCTACCTGTACAAGACTACCCGCCGCAGCCCCATGATCCTGCCGGTGATAACCGAGGTGTGAGGCCGTGAACATCCAGATATTCGGCAAGGCCAAGTGCTTCGATACCAAGAAGGCGGAGCGATACTTCAAGGAGCGGCGGATAAAGTACCAGTTCGTGGACATCATCAAATTCGGCATGAGCCGGGGAGAACTCAGCTCCGTGAAAAATGCCGTGGGCCTGGAGGCCATGGTGAACACGGAGGACGAGGACTATCCCCTCTATAAGTATCTGGCCTCCAATGAGGCCAGGCTGGATAAGCTCTATGAGGAGCAATACCTCATTAAAACTCCCATCGTCCGAAACGGCAAACAGGCCACCGTGGGCTACTGCCCGGAAGTCTGG
>DVHY01000103.1 GCA_018711755.1 Candidatus Limivicinus faecipullorum
TCCTCCACGCTGCGGGCTATGCCCTGGGAGGAGAGGTTGTTTATCACCATTATCTCCGGCTCGGCTCCGGCGTCGGCCATGGCCCTGGCGCTGTCGTACTCGCAGTTGGTGCCGGGGAACACGGGGATGAGCACCCTGGGCTTTGCGCACTTTATGGCCGGGGCGGCAGCGCCCTTGCCCTCAAAGCTGAACAGCTCCATGGGCCCCCGGCTGTCCGGGATGTTGCAGGAGTAGACGCTCTCCAGCTTGTCCTCATATATGCTCTGGAGCTTATCCAGAACCAGGCTTTCGCCCTTATAGCTTATCTCTTTCTTTTCGGTGACGCGGCCTATGGGGAGAGCCCCCTCCACATCCTCCGTCACCTCCAGCAGGAAGCTGCCGTAGTTATAGCCGAAGATGTCTTTAAGGCAGAGGGAAGCCTCATATTCAAAGCCCAGACCGTTGCCCAGGCACATCTTCAGCACCGCCTCGGCTACGCCGCCGTAGCCCGGAGTGTAGGCGCTGAGAGCCTTGCCGGAAGAGAGCAGCTCATGGACCCTGTCAAAGACGGCCAGGAGGGAGGCGGTGACGGGCAGGCCGTTTTCGTCCCTCTCCGGGGCGATGAGCACCACCTTGTGCCCGGCGGCCTTGAAGTGGTTGGGGACTATGCTGCCGGTCTTCTCCGTGGTCACCGCAAAGGAGACCAGGGTGGGGGGCACGTCCATGTCCTCAAAGGAGCCGCTCATGGAGTCCTTGCCGCCGATGGCGCCGATACCCAGCTCCATCTGGGCCTTGAAGGCCCCCAGCAATGCGGCCAGGGGCTTGCCCCAGCGCTCCGGCTCCCTTCTCAGCCGCTGGAAATATTCCTGGAAAGTGAGGTACACGTCCTCAAATTTAGCTCCGGTGGCGATGAGCTTGGCTGCCGACTCCACCACCGCCAGGTAGGCCCCGTGGTAGGGGCTCTTTTCCGTTATAAAGGGGTTGTAGCCCCAGGCCATAAGGGAGCAGTCGTCGGTGTGCTGCTGCTCTACAGATATCTTCTGCACCATGGCCTGTATGGGGGTCTGCTGATATTTGCCGCCGAAGGGCATCAGCACGGTGCCGGTGCCTATGGTGGAGTCAAAACGCTCGGAGAGCCCCCGCTTGGAGCAGACGTTCAGGTCCCCCGCCAGAGCCTCATAGCCGGAGGCAAAGTCCCCCGGCAGCTCCTTGTCAAAGGACAGGGCCTTTTCGGCGTGGGCGGTGATGTGCTTCTCCGCACCGTTGGAATTGAGAAACTCCCTGCTTATATCAACTATAGTCTTGCCGTTCCAGCGCATTCTCAGCCGGGGCAGGGCGGTGACTTTGGCAAGGACAGTGGCCTCCAGGTTCTCCTTCTCCGCCAGGGCCATGAAGCGATCTGCGTCCTCAGGGGCAACCACCACGGCCATGCGCTCCTGGGATTCGCTGATGGCCAGCTCCGTGCCGTCCAGGCCCTCGTACTTCTTGGGCACGGCGTTGAGATCGATGTCCAGCCCGTCGGCCAGCTCGCCCACGGCCACGGACACGCCGCCGGCGCCGAAGTCGTTGCAGCGCTTTATCATGCGGCAGGCCTCGCCGCTGCGGAACAGGCGCTGGAGCTTCCGCTCCTCCGGGGCGTTGCCCTTCTGAACCTCGGCCCCACAGGTCTCCAGGGACTGGAGGGTGTGGGACTTGGAGGAGCCGGTGGCCCCGCCGCAGCCGTCCCGGCCGGTGCGGCCCCCCAGCAGGATGACTACATCCCCGTCCTGGGGGCGCTCCCGGCGCACGTTTTCCGCCGGGGCGGCGGCTATGACTGCGCCTATCTCCATACGCTTGGCGGCGTAGCCCGGGTGGTATAGCTCGTCCACGATGCCGGTGGCAAGGCCTATCTGGTTGCCGTAGGAGGAATAGCCGGCGGCGGCGGTGGTCACCAGCTTCCGCTGGGGCAGCTTGCCGGGCAGGGTCTCGCTCACCGGCTTCAAGGGGTCGGCAGCCCCGGTGACACGCATGGCTCCGTAGACGTAGGAGCGGCCGGACAGAGGGTCGCGGATAGCTCCGCCTATGCAGGTGGCGGCGCCGCCGAAGGGCTCTATCTCTGTGGGGTGGTTGTGGGTCTCGTTTTTGAAGAGCAGCAGCCAGGGCTGGCTCTCCCCGTCCACATCCACGTTTATCTTCACGGTGCAGGCGTTTATCTCCTCGGACTCGTCCAGCTTGTTAAGCTTGCCCGCCTTTTTCAGATAGCGCACCGCCAGGGTGGCCATGTCCATGAGATTTATGGGCTTGATGCGCCCCAGGGCCTTCCTGGCGTCCAGATATTCCTGCCAGGCTTTTTCCAGCAGCTCGTCCTCAAAGCTCACGGAATCTATGGTGGTGGTGAAGGTGGTGTGGCGGCAGTGGTCGGACCAGTAGGTGTCTATCATCCTTATCTCGGTGATGGTGGGCTCCCGGCCCTCGCTGCGGAAATACTCCTGGCAGAAGGCTATGTCGTCCAGGTCCATGGCCAGGCCGTAGCGGCTTATGAACTGCGCCAGCTCCTCCCGGCTCAGGGAGCGAAAGCCCTCCAGAGTCTCCACCGTGGTGGGGATGTGGTAGTTTATCTTCAGGGTCTCCGGCTTTTCCAGGGCGGCTTCCCTGGCCTCCACCGGGTTTATGACGTATTTCTTTATCTCTCTCAGCTGCTCCCCGGTCAGCTGGCCGTAGAGCAGGTAGACCTTGGCGCTGCGCACCTCGGGCCGGTGGGCCTGGGAGATTATCTGGATGCACTGGGCGGCGGAGTCGGCCCTCTGGTCGAACTGGCCGGGGAGATATTCCACGGCAAAGACCTGAGCGCCTTCTGCACTCAGCTCAGAGCTGACCATGTCCAGCTGAGGCTCGGAGAGCACGGTTTTTACGGCGTAGTCGAAGAGCTCCGGGGAGATGTTCTCCACGTCGTAGCGGTTGACTATCCTGAGCTTTTCCAGGCCCTCTATACCCAGCAGACTGTTGATGTCCTCTTTCAGGTTCCGGGCCTCCTGGGCCAGCTCCGGCTTCTTTTCAACAAATACACGGTATACCATACTCAAACCTCCTGAAAAGCCTTTAAAGCTCTCTGGCCGATGTCCCGGCGGAAATAGGCGTTTTCAAAATGCACCATGCCCGCCAGACGGTAGGCGCTGTCTATGGCCCGGGGCAGGCTGTCCTCCACGGCGGTGAGGCCGATGACCCGGCCGCCGGCGGTGAGTAGCCGCCCCTCACTGTCCAGCTTGGCCCCGGCCACATAGGCATGGGGCAGAGCCTCCGGCTCTATGGTCAGTTCATAGCCGGACTGGTATTTCTGGGGATAGCCCCGGGAGGCCAGGATGACGCAGCAGGCGGACTTGTCTGAAAACTCCACCGGGCAGTCTTTCAAGCTGCCCTTGGTGGTGGCCTGCATCACCGTGAGCAGGTCGCTCTTTAAAAGGGGCAGCACCACCTGGGTCTCCGGGTCGCCGAAGCGGCAGTTGTATTCTATCACCTTCGGCCCCTTGGGGGTGAGCATCAATCCGAAGTAGAGGCAGCCCTTGAAAGTGCGGCCCTCGGCCTTCATGGCCCGGATGGTGGGGAGGAATATCTCCTCCATACACTGCCGGGCTATATCCTCGGTGTAATAGGGGTTGGGGGCCACGGTGCCCATGCCCCCGGTGTTGAGACCCTGGTCATTGTCCAGGGCCCGCTTGTGGTCCATGGAGGAGACCATGGGCGCTACCGTCTCCCCGTCGGTAAAGGAGAGGACGGAGACCTCCGGCCCGGTGAGGAATTCTTCTATCACCACCCGGCTGCCGCTCTTGCCGAACATGCCCTCCTCCATCATGGAGATTACGGCCTGTTTTGCCTCCTCCAGAGTCTGGGCGATTATCACGCCCTTGCCCAGGGCCAGGCCGTCGGCCTTTATGACAATGGGCATGGGGGCGGTCTCCAGATACCTGAGGGCGTTCTCCGCCCGGTCAAAGCTCTCATAGGCGGCGGTGGGTATGCCGTATTTCTTCATGAGGTTCTTGGCAAAGACCTTGCTGCCCTCTATCTCCGCCGCGGCGGCCCTGGGGCCGAAGCAGTCTATTCCCCTGGCCTCCAGAGCGTCCACCGCCCCCAGCACCAGGGGGTCGTCGGGGGCCACAACGGCGTAGTCAATGCCCTTTTCCACCGCAAAGTCCACAATGGCGGGGATGTCCTTGGCCCCAATGGGCACGCAAGTTGCGTCGGCGGCTATGCCGCCGTT
>DVHY01000104.1 GCA_018711755.1 Candidatus Limivicinus faecipullorum
TTCCCTCTGTGGAACTCCCTGCGTATTGCCGGGATAAGTACGGTGATAATTTTTTTTGCCGGCATCTTCTCCGCCTACTATATTGCCAAAGCTCCCAGAGCTCTGAAAGGTGTGCTGGACGTGGTACTCACCCTGCCTCTGGTGCTGCCTCCAACGGTGGTGGGCTATCTGTTGCTGCGCCTGCTGGGGCCCAAGCGGCTGATAGGGGCCTGGTTCCTCTCTGCCTTTGGGCTGAAGCTCACCATGACTTGGTGGTCGGCCATCTTCGCCACCACCGTTGTCATCTTCCCCCTGATGTACCGCACGGCCCGGGGCGCCTTCGAGGCCTTTGACGAGACTCTGGCCTACTCGGCCCAGTCCATCGGCCTTTCAAACACCTACATATTCTGGCGCATACGCATGCCCTACTGCAGGCAGGGCATCCTGGCGGGCACGGTGCTGTCCTTCGCTCGGGCCCTGGGGGAATACGGGGCCACCAGCATGATAGCCGGCTACACCCCCGGCCGCACCGCCACCATCTCCACCACTGTCTACCAGCTATGGCGCACCAACGACGACGCCGGTGCCTTCCGCTGGGTGCTGGTGAACCTGGCCATCTCCTTTGTGGTACTGCTGGCGGTGAACATGCTGGAGAAGCGGCAGCGGCAGCCTGGACTGCCGAGAAAGGCCGGTACCTGAAATGAGCATTTATGCGGATATAGAAAAGACCCTGGGAGACTTCCATCTGGATGTTAAGCTGGAAGCCGGAAATGAGGTGCTCTCCCTGCTGGGGGCCTCCGGCTGCGGCAAGAGCATGACCCTTAAATGCATCGCCGGAATAGTCAGGCCGGATCGGGGCCATATCGAAGTGGACGGCCGGGTGCTCTTCGACTCGGACAAGCACATCGATTTGAGTCCCCAGCAGCGGCGCACCGGTCTAATGTTTCAAAATTACGCCCTGTTCCCCAATATGACCGTGCTGCAGAACCTCAGAGCCGGCGCCCGGCGGGAGAGGGACGACAAGGCCAGGGAACGCAGGATAACGGATATAATGGACAGCTTCGGACTTAGGGAGCTGGCCGCCCATTACCCCCGGCAGCTCTCCGGCGGTCAGCAGCAGCGTACCGCTCTGGCAAGGCTCCTGCTCTCCGGGCCGGACATCCTGCTGCTGGACGAGCCCTTCTCCGCCCTGGACAGCCATCTGCGCTTCCGTCTGGAGCGGGAACTGGCGGAGGTCATCCGGGACTTCGGCAAAACCGTCATCCTGGTCTCCCACGACCGGGACGAGGTCTTCCGCCTCTCGGACAGGATAGCCGTCATGAACGAGGGCGGCATAGAGACCTTCGGGGAGAAGAAGGCCGTCTTTGCCCGACCCGCCACCCGTTCCGCCGCAATACTCACCGGCTGCAAAAACATCTCCCCGATTCAAAAGCTGGGGCAGCGCCGCCTCCTGGCCCTGGACTGGGGCATGGAGCTGGAGACCCGGGAGGATATAGGGGATGCCCGCTACCTGGGCATTCGTATGCACGACCTATGTTTCGGCCCCGGGGAGAATGCCTTCCTCTGCCGCCTGGTATCCGAGACGGAGAACCCCTTTTCCTATACCCTCATGTTCAGTCCCCTTCAGGGCGGCGGCGTACCCGTGGGGCTGGAAACGGACAAAAGCGTCTGGGAAAGTCTGCGCTGTGGGGAGACTTATATCCGGCTGCCGGCAGAAAAATGCATACTTCTGAAATAGCGATCTATATATCGAGAGGACTTGATAGGGATGAAAAAAATAAATGTGGAAAATGCGGTCGGCCTGGAGCTCTGCCACGACATCACCGCCATGCGGGACGGCTTCAAGGGCGCCGCCTTCAAGCGGGGCCATATTATAAAGGAAGAGGATATCCCCAAGCTGCTGGACCTGGGCAAGCGCACGGTCTTTGTCTGGGAGGAAAACGCCGGGGAGATACATGAGGAGGACTGTGCTTTGCGCATGGCCGCCATGGCCCCGGTGGAGGGCGCCCACTACAGCGGCCCCTCCGAGGGCAAGGTGCTGCTCTTTGCCGACAGGAGGGGCATGTTCCGGGTGAACACCCGGCTGCTGGAGGAGATAAACTCCATCGGCGACATCACCATCTCCACCCTGCCCGACCACTTCCCCGTGGAGGAGGGGGCCCGCCTGGCCTCCATGCGCATAGTGCCCCTGGTGACTCAGGAGGAGCAGATAATAAAGGCGGAAAAGCTCTGCGCCGGGGAAAAGCTCCTGGACCTGCGGCCCTACAAGCCCAGGAAGCTGGGAGTGATAATCACCGGCTCCGAGGTGTACAGCGGCCGCATCAAGGACAAGTTCGAGCCGGTGGTGCGCGCCAAAATGGCCAAATACCCGGCGGAGATACTGGGCGTCAGCATCTGCGACGACGAGCTGGATATGATAGAGGGCGCCGCCAGGAAATATCTGGACATGGGCGCGGATTTCCTCATCTTCACCGGCGGCATGTCCGTGGACCCGGACGACCTGACCCCCAGCGCCATTCGCCGCCTGGGTGCGGAGATAATAAGCCATGGCCTGCCCGCCCAGCCCGGCAACATGACCCTGGTGGCCTACCTGGGAGATATCCCTATCCTGGGCGTGCCCGGCGCCGCCATCAGCCTGCCCACCACCATGTTCGACGTGCTGCTGCCCCAGATATTCGCCGGGGACAGATTTACAAAGCAGGACCTTATACATATGGGCGACGGCGGCCTGTGCCAGATGTGCAAAAGCTGCCACTTCCCCAACTGCACTTTCGGCCGCTACTGAACCGTAACGCCAAGTGAATATGCTGCCAGCCCCCCGACGGAGCTTTCAGGCTCCGCCCGGGGGAAATTTTTTCGCCCTCCCAGGGTAAAATACCGCAATTTCAAGGGCTTACGGCATAATCCACAAAAGTATTGATAGTTTTTTGTCAACACTCACACTTGAAAAGAAGGTCTTAATATGATACTTTTTGAACAGAGGGATATAAGGTATTACCTATTACCTTATGTGCCATAATAATGCCTTTTCCGACAGGCTCCTGCCTGGCCGCAGCAAAGGGAGTGATAGTATCAGCAGAGCCATGATAAGCCACGTTGACCTAAAAACTCAGGCTAAAGCAAAGATTAGGGATTATATCATGTCCTTGGATCTCAGCGAAAGCAACAAGCTGCCCAGAGAGGAGCTTTTTTGCCGCATGATCGGGGTAAGCCGAGTCACTCTCCGTAGTGCCCTCAGCGAGCTGGAAATTGAGGGGCTTGTACACCGAATCCACGGCAAGGGCACCTTTGTGAATATGACCCGGGTGAACATGCGCCTGAGCTTTAACCCGGTGGGCCGCTTCTCCGACCTGATAGCCGAAGCCGGTTTCAAGCCCAGGGTGCAGACCCTGGCTGTTGAAGTGGTGGCGGCAGACGCACAGCTGGCCCAGGCTCTGGGTATAGAGGAAGGCGATGAGCTGGTCCGGGACAAAAAGCTCTTTTATGCCGACGAGGAGATATGCGCCTACTGCGAGGACTGTTTCCAGCTGAGCCTCATAGGCGGCAGGAACCCTCAGGAGCTGAGGGAGGCTTACCCTTCAGTGTTCCATTATCTCCACGAAGTCACGGGCCGGAAAGTCAGCTGGGACAAGGTGGAGCTGCACTGCGTGTCCTCGTCGTCCAAAAAGGAGCTTGAGGTTTTTGGCCACCGGCCCCTGCTCCAGCTCCACGGTGTAAACTATGACCAGCAGGACAGGCCCTTGATACTGATAGATGAATATGTGGACTCCCAGATTTTGAATTTCTGCCAGATACGCCAGAGGATAATCAACTACTGAGCCTGAGGTCAAAACTGCAATCTCAATAAAATATTTGTTATAAGTAGAATGAACAGCACCTTAAGGAGGATGTTTCATGAAAAAGATCCGGTGGGCAAAGAACAGCATGCCAAAAACCGCAGACAAGCAGCTGGCCGTCATGAGCCTGGAAAATGTGGGCAAGGCCAGAAAATTCCATGAGAGTTTTCCCCAGTACAGCGTGACCCCTCTGGCCCAGCTCAAGGGCATGGCGGAGTACCTTGGCCTGGGCAGCCTCTTCGTCAAGGATGAGAGCTACCGCTTCGGTCTCAACGCTTTCAAGGTCCTGGGCGGCTCCTTTGCCATGGCCCGCTACATAGCCGGTCAACTGGGCAAGGACGTATCCGAAGTGGATTACAACTACCTCACCGGCGACAAGCTGAAAGAGGAGTTCGGACAGGCCACCTTCTTCACCGCCACCGACGGCAATCACGGCCGGGGCGTGGCCTGGGCCGCAAACCGCCTGGGTCAGAAGGCGGTAGTGCTGATGCCCAAGGGCTCCGTCCAGTCCCGCTTCAACAACATTGCAAAAGAGGGAGCCCAGGTCAGCATAGAAGAAGTCAACTACGACGAGTGTGTCCGCCGGGCCAACGCCATGGCGGAAAAGACCGAGCATGGCGTCATGGTCCAGGACACCGCCTGGGAAGGCTATGAGGACATCCCCGCCTGGATAATGCAGGGTTACGGCACCATGGCCAGCGAGGCCGCCCAGCAGTTGAAAGAGGCCGGGGTAGACAGGCCCACCCACATCTTCATCCAGGCCGGCGTGGGAAGCCTGGCCGGCGCCGTCCAGGGCTACTTTGCGAACCTCTTCCACGACTGCGAACCCACCGTGGTGGTCATGGAGGCCCAGGCTGCCGACTGCCTGTATCAAGGGGCCAAGGCCGGTGACGGAGATATAAGGATAGTGGACGGAGATCTCAGCACCATTATGGCGGGCCTGGCCTGCGGCGAGCCCAACATCATCTCCTGGGACATTCTGAAGAACCACTCCGCTTTCTTCGTGTCCTGCCCCGACTGGGTCTCCGCCAAGGGCATGCGCATGCTGGGCGCTCCCGTGAAGGGCGATCCCCAGGTGGTCTCCGGCGAGTCCGGGGCCGTGGGCATGGGCCTTATAGCCACGCTGATGACCGAGCCGGAATATGCCGAACTCAAGCAGGCCATAGGGCTGGATGAAAACAGCCGTGTACTCATGTTCTCCACTGAGGGTGACACCGACCCCGAGAACTATCGGAAGATAGTCTGGGGCGGGGCCTATCAGGAAATATAAATTTTCTATTGGGGGTAATCAAAATGAATTACGAAGCTATCAAGAAGGCAGCAGAAGGCTACAGAGCCGACATGACCCGTTTCCTCCGCGCCATGATCTCCCACCCCAGCGAGAGCTGTGA
>DVHY01000011.1 GCA_018711755.1 Candidatus Limivicinus faecipullorum
GGGTCTACTCCGGGGAGTATTACTACAAGTATAATCTGGATTATGAGTCCCTCAGCAAGTACACTATTTGGCTTGCCAGCTACACAAAGAGCGCCCGTCTGCCGGACTTCCCCGGCAGCTACGACATCTGGCAGTTCACCGACAGCGGTATAGTCAGCGGCATTACCGGCATCGTGGACCTGAACGCCGTATTCTGACGCCGCCCCTATTCAAAATATACTTATCAAATTCGACTGCGAAACCAGGGTATCGTTTATGTCTGAAAAAATCTCAAAATTCTTTATCAGGATAATGCTGCTAATATATATTGGGCTGCTTGGACTTGGCGTCTTCCTGGGCACCTTCGGTAAACTGGAAAGCCCCTCATATATTCTGGCTTTTGCCCTTGCCCTGGCGATGCTCGCCCTTATATGGGTATTCAGGCAGCGGCTGGGTCGGCTCCTGGGACGCATCCGCCTGCCCGGCCCCTTTCTCACCGGCCTTGTGCTCAGCCTGTTCTGCCTGCTCTTGAATTTGGCCTGGGTGCTATATTTTCAGATAGAGCCCACGGTGGATTTCCAGACCTTTAACGACACGGCCCTGGCCATAGCCCGCAATGAACGGGTGGACATGCTGTACATCGGACTCTTTCCCCACATTCTGGGCTACTCCACTTTTTTGGGGCTGATGATGCGCCTTTTGGGAGAATCCGCCATGCTGGCCCCCGTTCTGAATGTGGTCCTCACCCTCATATCAGGGCTGTGCATCTATATCCTCTGCCTGCGTTGGCTCGAGCTGAAAGCCGCGGCTGCCGCCTTTTTCCTGTGGAGCATATGCCCCTCCAAGCTCATGTACAATGCCATGGTCATGTCCGAGCCTTTGTATACCTGTCTTATTCTGCTGTTTCTCCTGCTCCTCAGCCTGGCGCTGGACAGAAAGCTCCACCGCCGGCTGCGGCTTTTGGCGGCTATCCCCCTGGGTCTGGCCTGCGGGGCCCTGCTGCTGGCTGTAAACGCCACAAGGCCGGTGGCCGTCATTCTCTTTGTTGCCTTCTTTATCTGGGCGCTGCTTCTGAGAGGCAGGCAGCTGAAGGAGCTTAAAAGCTGGCTGGTTTTGGCAGCCTTTACTCTCTCCATGTTCGGCGCCTACTCCTACTGCGACCGGCAGTGGTTTCGCTGGGAATATCTCCATATTTTTGAACGGACCTCGGATATCCCCGCCTACAACATCTATGTGGGACTGAATATGGACAGCCTGGGCAGCTACTCCGAGGAGGACATGGACACCCTGATGAATTACCGCTACCAGGGCGGAGCGGTCTATGCCCAGGAGCAGATGCTGGAGGAGGTCAAAGAGCGCCTCAGCAGCGGGGAGATAGACTTTCCCAGGCTTTTTGCCGCAAAGCTGGCAAAGCTCATGGGCAACGACGAGGGCGGAGCTTTCTATGCCCAGGCGGAACTGAGCCCCCTGGCGTTCAAGCTGTCTTCCGCCGTGAGCAATGTTTTCTATTATTTCGTGGTGCTGCTGAGTCTGTTTGGAGCCCTGAGGCTTTTTAAAAAGCCGGTATTCTCCACGGTATACCTTGCCCCTCTGTACAGTATCGGGCTCATCCTGGCCCACCTCATCGTGGAGGTCTCCGGGCGCTACAAGTACTCCCTTATCCCCATGCTGATAATCATGGCGGTCTTTGCCTTTGGGGAGTTTGAAACAAAGGATATGATGAACGCTGAAAAGGACTGAGAGCTCAAAGCTCTCAGTCCTTTTGACATTACGCCTGCAAATTCACTCCAGCTTCTGCCTGAGCAGTTCCACCGCCCGGCGCTCCAGACGGGATATCTGCACCTGGGAGACGTGCATCACCTTGGCGCAGTTTTGCTGGGTCATGCCGTGGTAATAGCGCAGAGCCACCACCTGCCGTTCCCGCTCCGGAAGAGACTCTATTGCGGCACGCAGGGCCACATGCTCCACCATCTTCTCCTCGGCGCCGTAGTCCCCCAGCACCAGTTCCAGGGTAAAGCCGTCCTCCCCGCTCTCCCGGTGCAGGCTCTCGGCAGGGCCGGTGGCGGTCTCGGCAAAGGCGATATCCTCAGGGCTTATCCCTGTCTCCCGGCTCAGCTCCGACAGACTGGGCTCCCGGCCCATGCGCTGTTCCAGGTTTATTCTGGCCATGCGTATCTGCATGGCCTGCTCCTTTATGCCACGGCTCACCTTTATCGCCCCGTCGTCCCGGAGAAAGCGGCGTATCTCCCCGGATATCTTGGGCACCGCATAGGTGGAAAAGCGTGTGCCGAAGCTCTCATCAAAGCCCTCTATGGCCTTGAGAAAGCCCAGACAGCCCAGCTGATACAGATCCTCAGGGTCTACGCCCCGGCCAAAATATCGCCTGGCCACACTCCATATGAGCCCGGAATTCTCTTCCACCAGCTTCCCCGCCATCTCCTTGTCTCCCTGCTTGGCCAGGCGTATCTGCTCATATATATCGGCGCTCATCGCTTGGTCTGCCGGGGACTGATAAATCGCTGCATAGTGACGGTGGTGCCCCGGCCTGGGCTGGAGCGCACTTTCAGCTTGTCCATGAAGCTGCCCATAATGGTAAAGCCCATGCCGCTGCGCTCCTCCCCGCCGGTACTGAACAGAGGCGTCATGGCCTGCTCCACGTCGGCTATGCCCGTGCCCCAGTCTCGGATGCTCACCTCAAGGGTATTGCCCTTTATTATCCGCAGGCGCATGGCTATGCGGCCTATGCTGTCGGGATAGGCGTGGACGATGGAATTGGTCACCGCCTCGGACACGGCGGTCTTTATATCCCCCAGCTCCTCCAGGGTGGGGTCCAGCTGGGCCGCAAAGGCCGCCGCTGCCGTGCGGGCAAAGGCCTCGTTGCTGCTGCGGCTGGGAAACTCCAGCTTTATGTAGTTGCTCTCTTTCATTTTCTCCTCCTTTTATTTGCTCACGGCCACCGGCACCAGCCGGTCTATGCCCGAGGCGTCTATCACCCGCTGAGGCTGCTTTGCCGGGTTCTCTATCCAGGCCCTGCCCCCCAGGGTCTTCATGCGGCGGCTGACCCGGATGATGACCGCTATGCCCGAGGAGTCCATGAAATTCAGGCCCGCCAGGTCCAGCACGCAGTCCCTGGGCATGTACTCGTCCAGCAGCTCCTCTATGCGCCGTATG
Source organism: Candidatus Limivicinus faecipullorum (assembly GCA_018711755.1). Classification (GTDB taxonomy): domain Bacteria; phylum Bacillota; class Clostridia; order Oscillospirales; family Oscillospiraceae; genus Limivicinus; species Limivicinus faecipullorum. The sequence continues at coordinate 3,151 of DVHY01000011.1, forward strand.
GTGTTTCTGGCCTCGTGATGGTCCAGCTCCCCGGCAAGATACAGCGTCAGTCTGCCGGAATTGAAGACCGTGTTTATTGTCATGTCTTATCTCTCCTGTCTGCTTAAAGTCAAAAAAATAGCACCGCATCCTTGGATGCAGTGCTATTTTAATTTATTCCCTATGCGTAATCAGTCGAAAAGGGGGCAGCTTCCCTGTCACTTGCCCAGATTTTCCAGGCTCAGCTTCAGATTGTCGATAAGTGCCTCCAGCTTTGCCTTCTTCTCCCGCTCCACATTGACCACGGCCTCGGGAGCCCGGGTGACGAAGTTCTGGTTGGAGAGCTTGCCTATCTGGGCGGCCAGCTGCTTTTCGGCGTTGGCCAGCTCCTTCTCGATGCGGGCCTTCTCCTTCTCCAGGTCCACCAGCTCCGCCATGGGCATGAACATGCGGGCGTTGTCGGTGATGACGGATACCATGCCCTCGGTCTTCTCCGGAGCGGCGGAAGTCACGCTCACCTGGCTTGCATAGGCCAGCTTGGAGATGTAGCTGCGGCCGGCTTCAAAGGCGGCGGTCTTGTCGGTGACTATTATCAGGTGGGCCTTCCGGGAGGGAGGCACGTTCATGTCGCTGCGCCGGGCACGGACGGCCTTTATGGCGTTCATGACCATCTCGAAGTTCTGCTCATCCTGGGGGAAGTCCAGCTCCGCCTTGTATTCAGGGTAGCGCTCGATCATCAGGGCCTCACCCTCATGGGGCAGGGCCTGCCATATTTCCTCGGTGATGAAGGGCATGAAGGGGTGCAGCAGCTTCAATATCTCGGTGAGCACATAGAGCAGCACCTTCTGAGCTGAGAGCTTCAGCTCCTCATCCTCCCCATTGAGCCGGGGCTTGGTCAGCTCTATATACCAGTCGCAGTAGCTGTCC
>DVHY01000105.1 GCA_018711755.1 Candidatus Limivicinus faecipullorum
TGATACTCTACCTGGTCTACGGCGTAGGCGCCAGGGACCTGGGGGAGAGGCTGGAGCACAGGGCCAAGTGGCGCCGCCGCTTTGAGCGGTTCGGAAACGCTTTCGGCAGAAAGAAAAAGGAGACAGTATGATAAAAAACGTAGTATTCGACATGGGCCAGGTGCTGATGTACTTTGACCCGGACAGCTATATCGCCCGCCTGGGCTACACCGGGGAGGACGCCGCGTTGCTGAAGCGGGAGGTCTTCCGCAGCGCCGACTGGGTCAGCACCGACCACGGCACCAAGCTGCCGGCGGAGGCGGCGGCGGACATGTGCCGCCGACTGCCGGAGCGGCTCCACCCGGCGGCGGAGGAGCTGTGCTGCCGCTGGTGGCACGGGGAGATAGTGCCGGTGCCGGGCATGGCGGAGCTGGTGCGGGAGCTGAGAGCCAAGGGCTACGGCGTGTACCTGCTCTCCAACGCCTCCTCGGAGCTGCACAAATACTTCCACCGCATCCCCGGCTCCGAGTGCTTTATGGGCAAGATAGTCTCGGCGGACGTGAAGCTGTTAAAACCCATGCACGAGATATATGAGCGGCTCTACTCCGACTTTGATTTGAAGCCGGAGGAGTGCTGGTTCGTGGACGACAGCCCCACCAATGTGGAGTGCGCCCGCTGCACCGGCATGGGCGGCAGCGTGTTCTACAATGACGCAAAACGCTTTCGCCGGGAGCTGATAGAGCAGGGCCTGGACCTGACGGAGGAATAAAAGTGCAGCTTTTGGACAAATACATCAGCCTCTCCCGGCAGGGAGAGGCTGTTTGGATAAGCGATGTGAGAGAGGGCTTTGCCGCTCTGGCGGGGACAAAGCCCATGAAACTGCGCCTTTGCTGCCTGGACGGCGGGGAGCGGGAGTACCTTTGCCCCGTCCCGGCCTGGAAGACGCAGGAGCAGCGCAGCTTTATACTGGAATATCTGAAAGCCGGAGTTTTCAACGTCCTCTCCTGCTACAGCGGCCGGTCCCTGCATATCTGCCTGAATATGGGGGACTGGGAACTGAGAGAGCTGGCGGAGGACTGCCTGGCTTCCTTCCGAAAGGAGCCGGGGCTCAAAAAGGTGCTGAACATCGCCGGGCGGCTCTGCCGCAGCCTGGGCCTGCCGGACTTTGAAATGGGCCTGGAGAGTCTGGAAGGTCAAGGGCCGGCTCCCGGAGCGAAAGCCCAGGCAGAGGAGAGCCTGGGGACAAAGCTCCGCCGGGCGGTGGAGGACTGCAGCAGGGGGGCCTTCTGCGGCATCGACGTGGGGGGCACGGACATAAAGCTGGCCCTGGCCCTGGACGGAAAGCTCCTGGCGGTGAAGGAGTACGACTGGAACCCGGGGTCGAGCCCTGTGGCCGAGGGCCTTATCCGGCCCATACTGCTGCTGGCAGGGCTGATGCAGGCCCGCCTGGCGGCGGAGGCACTGCCGGAGGACAGCCGGGAGCGGCGGCTGATGGAGCGGGCTCTGGAGAAGAATGCCTCTCATGAACAAATGGAAAAGGCCATAAAAGCCTGCTCAGGCAATGAGCCGCCCCGGTTTTCCGGCATCGGCCTCAGCTTTCCCGACGTGGTCATCCACAACCGCATCCTGGGCGGGGAGACCCCCAAGACCAGGGGCATGAGGGAGAACCCTGAGCTGGATTATGAGACGGAGTTTTCAAAGCTCAGCTGTCTGGGCGGGGAACTTGAGAAGCTGTGCCTGTCCGGCGGCCGGGTGGAGATAGTCAACGACGGACCCATGGCCGCTTTCAGCGCGGCGGCGGAGCTGGCCTGGGGCGGGGAAGATGTAAGGAAGGGCATAGTGGCCCACTCCCTGGGCACCGACCTGGGCAGCGGCTGGATAAAGGGCAGCGGGGAGATACCCGATATCCCCCTGGAGCTCTATGACCTGCTGGTGGACCTGGGCAGCGAAAAGTGGCGGGCCTACCCGGCTGAGGACCTGCGCTCGGTGAAGAACGAGAACTCCGGATTGCCGGGACTGCGCCGCTATCTGGGCCAGGCGGCAGCCTACCGCATGGCCTGGCAGCTGGAGCCGGAGCTGCTTAAGGGCTTCACCGAAGAGAAGAATGGACTGCTGGAGATATGCGTGAGCCCCCGGGACCTGCGCAAGCCCTGCCTGGAGCATCTGATGCAGGCAGCGGCAGAAGGGGACGGGGCCGCCCGGGAGATATTCCGGCGCGTAGGCCGGAACCTGGCCCAGATGACCCGGGAGATGGAGCACCTGCTGGACACCGGCGCCGGGAGCCGCTATCTCTTCGGCCGCTTTGTGAAGGAGAGCGCCTGCTTCCGGCTCATCCGGGAGGGCTTCAAAGAGCTGCTGCCGGACATGGAGCTCTGTCCCGCCGACGACGGTCTGGCCCTGACGCCTCTGATGGAGCAGCTGGCCGGCAGGCGGGATGTGACCGTGGCCCAGTTTGCCCAGGCGGTCAGCGCCATATATTTCAGCGCCTTTGACCGAGGCTAAAATATGGGAAAAGAATAAAACAGAGAAAAGATTATAAGCCCGGCGGGGAAAATTCCCGCCGGGCTCAAACTGTATACAAGCGATGGCCCAGGGTGAAGATATAGAGCGGCGAGGGAGCACGAGGGCCGGCGCAGAGTGACCGAGACGCAGCGAGAGCGAGACCCCATGCTCGCCTTGCCGCCGCCGGCTTGCCTGCCTGCTCCCACGCCTCTATGCCGAATCCAGCCCGGGGGTGTAAACTAATTGAAGTTATGCTCTTTATCTGCCCTTCCCCGGGATCTGCTCTTGCCATAGCGGTATGACGCAGGGATAGAACCTTGCGAGAAGGCGCTTTTTAATTTCCCCCGGACAGGAAAAAGTGCGCCGGCTCAGCCTCGGAACCTCTCAATAAGCGCCTTTGCCTCATCCTTCTTCAGAACCTTGCCGCTGGACACGACCTTCCCGTTTACCACCAGGGCTGGGGTACTCATTACTCCCCAGGCGGCGATCCGGGTAAAATCCCGCACGTGCTCGATTCTTGTATCCATACCCAGCTCTTTCAGAGCCTCAAGCACAGAGGCTTCCAGTGCATTGCACTTTTCACAGCCGCCTCCCAGTACCTTTATAGCGGAGACAGGCTCAGTCTCTGCGGCCTTAGTTTACTGAGCGCAGGCGCAGCAGGACTTCTCTTCCTTTTTCTTTCCGAACAGACCCATTTGTTTTACCTCCTGATATTCTCAAATTAAGATAAACTGTATTGCATTGAAAAAGTATCCCACAAGCATTATTCCGACGGTGCAGATGCCGATGAACAGAATAAGCAGCCGGGGTTTCACAGCTTTGCGCAGCATGATGATTGAGGGCAGACTCAGGGTTGTGACGGCCATCATGAAGGAGAGGACCGTGCCCAACCGGGCGCCTTTATATAGAAGAGCTTCCGCCACGGGGATGGTGCCGAAGATATCGGCGTACATGGGTACGCCCACCAAAGTGGCCAGCGCCACACCCAGGGGATTTTCACTGCCCAACAGTTTTTCCACCCAGCTTTCAGGTATCCAGTTATGGATGACGGCACCTACGGCCACGCCTATGAGTATATAGGGAAATACCTTTTTGAATGTCGCCAGCATTTGCTCCCAGGAGTATTTAAGCCGGTCCTTCCCGGTGAGGTCCGGGGATTGCGGGTCTACGTTTGGGGCAGAGAGAATGAAGTCCTCCACATATCTGTCCATGTGAAGCTTTTCGATGATGGTCCCGCCTGCCACCGCCACTACCAGCCCCAGCGCCACATAGATAACTGCCACCCTTGCCCCGAAGATACTCATCAGCAGCACTAAACTGCCCAGGTCCACCATAGGGGAGGAGATGAGAAAAGAGAAGGTAACCCCCAAGGGCAGCCCGGCGCCGGTAAAGCCCATGAACAGGGGGATGGATGAGCAGGAGCAAAAGGGAGTAACAGTGCCCAGAAGGGCGGAGACCGTATTGGCTCCCAGACCGTGAAAACGCCCAAGTATCCTTTTGCTGCGCTCCGGCGGGAAATAACTCTGAATGTAGGAAATAATAAAAATAAGTGTGCACAGCAGCAGACATATCTTTATCACATCGTAAAGA
>DVHY01000106.1 GCA_018711755.1 Candidatus Limivicinus faecipullorum
GCCCGGCAGCCGCCATGTCCGGCTTTCGTCAAAATATTATAAAAAAATTAAGAATTGTCATTGAGCTATTCGCTTTATCATGGTAATATGTAATGGTGCGAAAGAGGAGTAGTGAAAATGGATAAATATACCCGCCACAAAAAAGTGTGGCACATACTGTACGCCCTCATCCACCGGCCCTTTGCCTGCCTGCTGAACATGAGCTGGGAGGTCTGCCGGGTGGAGGGCCCCTGCATAGTCATACCAAACCACGTCACCGCCATAGACCCGCTGATGGTGGCCATGAGCTTTCCCGACCGGCCCCTGTACTTTGTGGCCAGCGAGCACCTGTTCAGGAAGGGGCTCATCTCTGCGGCATTGAACTGGCTGGTGGAGCCCATACCCAGGAAAAAGGCCTCCTCCGGGGTGGACACGGTGATGGCGGTGCTGAGGCATCTGCGCTCCGGCCGCTCCGTGTGCCTCTTTGCCGAGGGCGAGGCCAGCTGGAACGGGCGCAGCGGCGAGATCTTCCCCGCCACGGGGAAGATGGTGCGCCGCAGCGGGGCCACCCTGATAACCTACCGGCTGGAGGGAGCCTATCTCACGGACCCCCGCTGGAGCCGCTTTCTCCACCGGGGAAGGATATACGGCCACGCCGTGGGGGTCTATCCACCGGAGCAGCTGAAGGCCATGAGCGGGGAGGAGATAGACCGGCTGATAAACGGGGACATACGGGAAGACGCCTGGCAGCGCCAGGAGACGGAGCACCGGCACTTCAAAAACCGCCGCCGGGCGGAGAATCTGGAGACGGCCCTGTTCATGTGCCCTCAGTGCGGCCGCATAGGCAGCCTCAGAAGCAGGGGGTGCCGGCTGGAATGCAGCTGCGGCCTTGACCTGGAGTATACGGAGGAGGGGGGCTTTGAGCCGCCCCGGCCCTTTGAGAACATCGCCCTGTGGGACGACTGGCAGCATGAAAAGCTGAAGACCGGGGACTATCCCCATGAGGGGGAGCTGCTGTTCTCCGACGGGGACATGAGCCTTGTGGAGATAGAAGAGGGCCACCGCCAGCGGCAGCTGGGCCGGGGCGAGCTGCGGCAGTATCCCCGGTATCTCAGCTGCGCGGGATACGACTTCCCGCTGGACTCCATCTCGGACATGGCCATGGTCCAGACCGGGGTGCTGCTGTTTTCCCGGGAGGGGAAATATTACGAGATACGCACAGATAAAGCCCGCTGCCTGAGGAAATATCTGGCAGTGTGGAAGAATTCCCGTCAGGGTAGATAGAAAGGGGTCTCCATGGATTATTCTTCAGCCAACGTCTCATTGTGGAACATAATCATTCAGCTGGGCCTGATAGCCGGCGTCATACTCATATCCCAGTTCCTCCGCAGCAAGCTGTCCTTCGTGCGCAAGAGCATGATGCCGGTGGCGGTGCTGGGCGGCTTCATTTTGCTGATACTCAAGTATATCGGCCTGGTGAAGCTGGACGCCGAGCTGCTGGAGATGCTGGTGTACCACTGCATAGCTCTGGGCTTCATAGCCATGTCCCTGCGCACCACCGGCGGAAAGGCGGAGGGAGCCAAAAAGCGGGTGGGGCTGCGCTCCGGGGCGCTTATAGTGGGCACCTACCTGGTCCAGGGCGTGGCGGGCCTTATCATAACCATGGGCCTGGCCTACACGCTGATGCCTGGCCTGTTCAAGGCGGCGGGGCTGCTGCTGCCCATGGGCTACGGCCAGGGCCCCGGCCAGGCCAACAATATCGGCGGCAGCTATGAGGCCATGGGCTTTGCCGGAGGCCAGAGCTTCGGCCTGGCCATAGCCGCCTCCGGCTATCTCTGCGCCTGCATCGTAGGCGTCATCATGCTCAACATCCTCAGCCGCCGGCACAGGATAGCCCCCAGGACCGTCAGCAAAAACAGCCGGGACCTGTCCGTGGGCTTCTTCCAGGACAAGAACGAACTGCCTGTCTCCGACTCCATCGACCGGCTGTCGGTACAGTTTGCCCTGATACTGCTGGTGTATCTGCTCACCTATCTGCTCACCATGGGCCTGGCCACGGGAGTGACCTCCCTGGCCCCGGGACTTACGGACACGGTGAACACCCTGCTGTGGGGCTTCAACTTTGTGGTGGGCTCTGCCGTGGCCATGCTGGTGCGGCTGCTGCTGAACAAGGCCCAGAAGTCCAGGATAATAGAGCACCAGTATCAGAACAACTATCTGCTCAACCGCCTCTCCGGCTTCTTCTTTGATATAATGATAGTGGCGGGCATCTCCGCCATAAACATGGAAGAGCTCAGCGGCCTGTGGCTGCCCTTCGTCCTTCTGAGCCTGGCGGGGGCGGTGCTCACCTGGCTTTACCTGCGCTGGGTGTGCAAAAAGCTCTACCCCGACTACTATTATGAGGGGCTCATCTCCATGTACGGCATGCTCACCGGCACCATCGGCTCCGGCATACTGCTGCTGCGGGAGATGGACCCGGACTTCTCCACCCCGGCGGCCAACAATCTGCTCACCGGCAGCAGCTTTGCCATCATCTTCGGCGCGCCGATACTGGTGCTGGTGAGCCTGGCCCCCAAGTCCGACCTGCTGTGCCTGGCCACCTTGTGCATAGCGGCGGCATATCTGGTGCTGCTGACCCTGCTGGTCTTCAAGGCCGGAGGCAAGGGGGAAAAGACCTGAGCCCCGGAGCCGGGACCCATATGAATAAAAAGACCCACCGGGCCGCCCTTTTGAGCGGCCCGGTCTTTGTCTTCCGGGGCACCTAGACCTTCTCCTCCGGGAGATGCAGGCTGAACCAGGAGCCCTTGGTGTCCAGCAGCCCGTCCCTTTTCAGCCGGCCTAGCTCCGCAGACATGGCGGAGCGTTCCACACCCAGATAATCCGCCAGGGTCTGCCTGCCGCAGGGGATGACAAATTCGCTGGAGCTCTGCTTCTTGGCCTGGTCCATAAGGTAGGCCAGCAGCTTTTCCCGGGTGGTCTTCCGGGACATGCAGTGTATCTTCCTGGTGAGCTCCAGGTTTTTCAGGGCCAGGCCCTGGAGGAGGTTCCTTATCAGCAGGCTGTGAAAGCTGCAGGAGCTGGGACAGGTGCTGAGCACCCGGCGGCAGTCCAGCAGCAGCACCCGGCAGTCCCGCAGGGCCAGCACGCTCACCGGCAGGGACTCCAGAGCGGCGCAGGAGAAGACCTCGCCGAAGAGCTCCCCCGGCTCCAGGATGGCAAGCACGCTGCGGCTGCCCCAGTAGTCGTCCCGCACCACCTGCACGGCGCCGGAGAGGACTATGCCCAGCAGCCGGGCGCTCTCCCCCTCCATAAAAATGGTCTCAGTTTTGGAATATTCCCCGAGCCTGGCCCCCAGGCAGGAGAGCATGGACTCTATATCCCCCTGGGCTATGCCGGAAAACAGGGGGGAGCGGGCCAAAAGAGACAAATACTTTTCCACAACAGGCCTCCAATGTTGGATTTCCAACAGATATATCTGCCCCATTATAGTAAGATCCGGGTATAAGGTCAAGACAGGAAACAGCATAAGGAACAGGATAGGGAACAAGGAGGAAGAAGCATGATACGCAGGATAATACATATAGACCGGGAGAAGTGCAGCGGCTGCGGGGCCTGTGCGGAGGCCTGCCATGAGGGGGCCATCGCCATGGTAGAGGGCAAGGCGGAGCTGCTGCGGGACGACTACTGCGACGGTCTGGGGGACTGCCTGCCCGCCTGCCCCGCGGGGGCCATCAGCTTTGTGGAGCGGGAGGCGGCGGCCTATGACCAGGCGGCGGTGGAGGAGGAGCGGAAGCGGCAGGCTCCGCCCCGGCCCGCAGGCTGCCCCGGCCACCAGCCGAGAAAACTGAAGGTGCAGGCCGCCCCGGCTCCGGCCCCGGGTCCTGCCGCCTCTCAGCTGGGCCAGTGGCCCTGCCAGATAAGGCTGGCCCCGGTGCAGGCCCCCTATTTCCAGGGTGCAAAGCTGCTGATAGCCGCCGACTGCACCGCCTATGCCTATGCGAACATGCACCAGGACTTCATGCGGGGGAAAATAACTCTGGTGGGCTGCCCCAAGCTGGACGCCGTGGACTACAGCGGGAAGCTGAGGGAGATACTGGAAAACAACGATATCCGCAGCCTCACCATAGTGCGCATGGAGGTGCCCTGCTGCGGCGGCCTGGAGCTGGCGGCAAAGAAGGCCCTGCAGGCCAGCGGGAAGTTCATCCCCTGGCAGGTGGTCACCCTTTCCGTGGACGGGCGCATCCTGGACTGAGGGCCGGGAAAACAAAAAGGAAAGTCTCCCCTTTTTTAGGGAGGCTTTCCTTTTTTATAAGGAGCCGGAGTTACTTATCCTGTTTTTCTTCCCCGGACCTGCCCGCTTTCCGGGCTTTGCGCCGGGCCTTCACTTTCCGGTATATGGGGCGGAAGATGAAGAAGAGCACCACCAGGACGATTATGGTGGGTATGGCGGAGACCAGGAACACCAGGAAGTCCTTGAAGAAGCTGCCCAGGTTCTTAAAGGCGCCGGTGAGGGCCTGCCACAGCTCCTGGAGATAGCTCTGCTGGGGCTGGGGGGTATACTCTCCCACCTCAGTCACTCCCACCCGCAGGGTGCTGTAGCTCACCTGGCGATCCCAGTTGTTCAGGGTAGACTGGAGACTTTCTATCTGGTAGCGCAGCTCCGTGAGCTTTTCCTCTATGGTTATGACGTCGCTCACCGTCTCCGCTTTCTCCATCATCTCCAGAAGCCTTGCCTCCTGGGTCTCATAGGCGGTGAGCCGGGCCTGGGTGTCATAGTACTGGGTGGTGACGTTTTCCGAATAGGTATAGGTATAGGGCACGTTGCCTATCTCAGAAAGGCTGTTCATCACCGTCTCGAAGTGCTGGCTGGGTATGCGCAGGGTGTAGGAGGCGCTGCGGTTGCCGGAGTTGCCCCGGGAGATGCTGTAGTAATTGGCGCCGCTGAGGCTGCTGGACTCTATCCAGCCTCCGTACTGCTCCAGCATTTCCATAAGCTTTGCAATGCTGTCGTCAAAATCCCGGGTCTCCACCTCAGCCTCTCCGGAATAGATTATCTTATCCGGATTTATCTCCCCGGCTTCGGCCCCCGTCTCGCCGCCGGCCCCGTCCTCCTCCGCCTCGGCATAGTCGTAGTCGGCGGCGAAATTGCTGTAGGAGGCGAGGCCGCCGTAGCTGTCCTCCGCCGCTGCCGCCGGAGCCTCCTGAATGGACTCGGTGGCGGCGGCAGTGTCGCTGCCCTTGCTGGCGGCACCGCAGGCGCAGAGGCTCAGCAGCATCAGGAATGTCAGTATAAGCGCCAGTGTCTTTTTCATTTTTACCCTCCGTTCTTTTTTTGATTTATTGCGGTAAATGTCCTCAATATTGCTGACGTTAATTTTTCTTAAATGTTTCAGCTGCCGTTTACAGGGCAGGAAAAATCTGTTAGGATGTTTATACAATGTATAGCGTTCGAAATCGTATCGACGCTGCCGCCGGAGAAGGGAGGACACTTATGCAGCAAATCTACCTGGTATTTGCCGCTCTGGTAATGACTCTGGCCTGCCTGTCCCTCATGAGGAGCTTCATGCAGGTGAGCCGCCGGCGGGAGGCTGTCAAAGCCATGCTCTACAAGGGTCTGGCGTCCCTGTGCTTTTTGGCGGTGGGGCTGCTGGGCCTGCTGCGCCTGGGGGACTGGGACTACGGCTGGAAGGCCGTGGCCGGGCTGTTCCTGGGCTTTTGCGGCGACGAGCTGCTGGCCATGCGCTTTATCCGGGAAAAGAAGCACGACCTGTATTTCAGCCTGGGGGCGGTGGCCTTTTCTCTGGGCCACGTGCTGTTCATCTGGGCTGCAATCCAGCGCGCGGGCCGCTTCTCCCTTTTGACTCTGGCCGTCCTGGCTCTGCTGCTGCTCTGCTCCGGCCTCTACGCCCGGAGGAAGGAGAGCAACGCCGGAGACATGCATCTCAACGCCGTGATGTATATCTGCCTGGTGTGCTGCATGGGGGCTGTGACCTGCGGCGCCGCCCTGGCCCGGCCGGACCTGTCCTCGGCGCTTTTTGCCCTGGGCGGGCTGAGCTTCGTGGTCAGCGACAACATACTCTGCGCCCACTATTTCGGCAATGACAGCCGCTTCCTTTTGAACTGGCTCATCCACATAAGCTATTACGGCGCCCAGCTGCTGATAGCCTGGAGCGTGTTTTTCGCCTAGGGGCTCAGGCCCCGGCCTCCGGGCCTTCCAGGAGCTTTTCCACCACATATTGACACAGGAGCATCCCCGCCGCGGCCGGTACCCATACCAGCGAGCCGGGGATGCTTCTGCGTCCCGGGGGCGGGGCCTCCCGCTGTTCCGGCTCCATGGGCTCTTCGGGGCTGAAGACCACCGGGTGGTGTTCCACCCCCAGGCGGCGCAGTTCTTTGCGCACCACTCTTGCCAGGGCGCAGCCGCAGGTTTTGGATATGTCGTCCAGCCGCAGCTGCATGGCGTCCCGCTTGTTGCCGGTGCCCAGGGCGGAGACTATGGGTATGCCCCGCTGACGGCAGCTGATTATCAGGTCCAGCTTGCAGCTGACCAGGTCTATGGCGTCCACCACGAAGTCGAAGTCGGCCAGCAGCTCTTCCCGGCTGGCCGCCTCATAGCGGGCGGTGAGGGCCTCTATCTCCGCCTCCGGGTTTATGTCCTTTATCCGCTCCGCCATGACCTGAGCCTTGGGGCGGCCCAGGGTGGAGCCCAGGGCGCAGAGCTGGCGGTTGATGTTGCTCAGGCCCACGGTATCCTCGTCCACAAGGGTGAGGCGGCCCACGCCGCTGCGCCCCAGGGCCTCGGCGCACCAGGAGCCCACGCCCCCCAGGCCGAACACCGCCACGTGGCTGCCCCGCAGCTTTTCCATGGCCCGGCGGCCCAGGAGCATCTCCTCTCTCAAAAATCTCTCGTCCATACTTTTTCCCCCGTTTTGGAAAACCCCCTGCCGCAGGGCAGGGGGTTCGTGTTTTAAACAGTATTTTTTCAGCCTACAAAGCGCATGCCGAAGCCCTCCACCGGGGTGTATCCGGCGACGAGCTCGCTGAGCCACTGGTCCACGGCCTCGTTCTGCAGGTCGGTGCGGGCGATGTAGTCGGCGTAGTTCTCGCCCTCGCCCACGTAGTACATCACGTGGTAGCCGGCATAGCTGCCGCTCTCGCCGTAGACGATGGCGGTGTCGCCGCTCTTATGGCCCTCGAAGCAGAACTTGTCGAACTCCTCCACCATCTGGCCCTTGGTGACGGAGTCGTAGAGGCCGCCGTTGGTGTTGGAGCCGGTGTCCTCGGAGTACTCCTCCGCCAGGGCGGCGAAGCTCTCCTCGGTCTTGTCCCCGGCCTCGAATTCGGCCAGGATATCCTCGGCCTTGGCCAGGGCCTCGGCCTTGGCCTCGTCGGTGTACTCGCCGTTCTCGTCGGCCACGGCCTTCACAAGGATGTGGCGCACCTGGGCCATGTTGTAGTCGTTGTTGTCCCTGGAGAGGAAGACCACAACGTAGTAGCCGCTGCCGGTGCTGTCGGCGGTGGCGGTGGCGTCGCCGGCCTTACGGGCGGAGTCCATCATCCACTCCTTGTAGGAGCTGAGGTTGGCGCCCTGGACCTTGGCGGGCTGGGTGGCCTTGCCGCCCTCCACCTGACTTGCCACGGCCTCGTCCAGCCGTGCCACATAGTCCTCGCCCTCCCCGGAGAGGTAGGCATCCAGGATGGCGTCGGCGGTGGCTTCCGCCTCGGCCATGGCCTCGTCGGTGACCTCAGTGGTGGTCTCCCCGTCCTCGCCGGTGGTCTCGGTGGTCTCGGCTATCACATAGTAATAGGCGTAGTTAAAGAAGTCCTGCTCGCCGTTGTAGCTCTCGTAGCGCTGGTCTATCTCCTCCTGGCTGAAGTCCAGGGAGTCGGTATAGCTCTCCAGGGCCTTGTTGGCCAGGGAGAAGTTGCTGTAGGCTTCCCGGGCCAGGTCCATGGTGACGCCGGTGCCGTAGTTTGCGTCGAAGAGGTTGTCGGCGCTGGCGTAGCCCTGGGCGGAGGCATACTCCTCCATGCCCTCAAAGTTGGCGTCCACGGCGTCCAGGTCCTCCTGGCTGAGCTCTATGCCGTTTTCGGCGGCGTAATCCCGGAGGGCCTTCTCCTGGACCATGGAGCTCTCGGCGGCCTGGATGAAGTAGTCTCTCCAGCTCATATCCTCGGCGGAGATGGCGCAGGGCTGGTCGTCCAGGCCCTTGATGCCTGCGGAGGTGTCCAGGCCCAGGATGGAGGCGTAGCTGCCGTACTGGCTCACCAGGTTGTAGTACTGCTCACTGTATTGATAGCTCATCTGGGAGGCGGAATATTTCTCGTCGGCTATGGTAAGAGCGGTAGCTTTGTAAAGCAGATTGGAGTTGAGGAAGAAGATAAAGGCGATGAGCAGAACCACCGCTATTGTGCCCAGGGTCCAGCGGCGCTTCTGCCGGGCTTTCTCCTTGGCTTCCTTCTCCATGGCCAGAGTTCTCTTGTCGGTGCCGGCCTCACGGGCGGCCTGACGCAGTTTCTTTTCTGTTGATGCGCTCATGGTGTGTCATCCTTCTCGATAAATACTTTGTCCTGTTCTGTGCAGACTGGGTTATTATAACCCAAAAGTTTCCGCTGTTCAAGGGATAAACCGCACTATTCCCGAAATATTAAAAAGAAACGGCCGCCGGGGGTATGAACTTAACAGAAATTTCAGTTCATATTCATTTTTTGTGCTGCATTTGACATAAATAAGTGCTATACTGGAAAAAGTTCAAAGAAAGGTCCTAGCGATGAAGAAACATTCCCTGTTGAAGACCGTCCTCGCCGGCCTGGCCCTGCTGCTGCTGATCGCTCTGCTGCTGGCGGCGGACAGCCGCTACCGCCTCCAGCTCACCGACTACAGCCTGAGCTTTGCGGATCTGCCGGAGAGCTTTGAGGGCTTCCGTATAATCCATATCAGCGACCTGCACGGCATGAGCTTCGGCAGGGACAACCGGCGTCTGGCCCAGCTCATACGCAGCCAGGAGCCGGACCTTATCGCCTACACCGGGGACATCGCCGGCAAGAAGGGGGAGCTGTCCGCCGTGGAGCCTCTGCTCAGGGAGCTGGAGGGCCTCTGCCCCGCCTACTACGTCAACGGCAACCACGAGTGGGCCGACGGCTGCGTGGAGGAGATAGAGGCGCTCATGGAGAACTATGGCGTGCGCTGTCTCAGCAACGAGATAGACCTGCTCTACCGGGGGGAAGACAGCATAGCCGTGATAGGGGCGGAGGACCCCAACGGCCGGGCGGATATGATGACGCCTTGGGAGCTGTCATTGCGGGCCGGGGAACTGTACTCCGGCAAGTTCATGCTGTGGCTGGCCCACCGCAACGACTATATGAAAATGTACCCGGACATAGGCACGGACCTTATCCTCTGCGGCCACGCCCACGGGGGCATAGTGCGCCTGCCCTTTGTGGGGGGCCTGCTGAATGTGAACCGCAGCCTGGGGGCGGAGTACGAGGCGGGACTCTACTGCTCCGAACATTATATAATGGAAGTGTCCCGGGGCCTGGGCAACTCCATACCCATACCCAGACTCTTCAACCGGCCGGAGCTGGTGGTGATAGAGCTGAGCAGAAATAATTAAAGTCTCAGTCATATTTTCCGGAGCAGGCGCATATATTGAAGGTATGTTGAAAAAATACAGGAGGTATATGCGTGGAAATGGATATTGACGACATGATCTTCGGCGACTGCGACCCGGGTCCC
>DVHY01000107.1 GCA_018711755.1 Candidatus Limivicinus faecipullorum
TGGGAAAAAACAGCGCCCGGCCGGTCCCCACATTTTCAATACTGCCGTATGGGATATCCAGACTGCGGTATTTGGGTTCAAGCTGGAGCTTATTTGTCCTGTAAAGGGCCTTGTCCTCCAGAAGATAGATCACGCCGCCAAGGACGCCCTCGTGGAAGAAACTTGCAACAAACAGGTCTTTCATATCTGCACCTCGCCTGTATCGTAAAAGTGGGCTCTATCCCTGCCGGCCTGCCGGGAAGCCGGAAGGCTGACGGCTGCGCCGGATGCAGGGGGAAGAGAGCTCAGATGCTGATTATCACGGTCTCCACGCCGCTGCGCCGGGCGTAGACTATGGTGTTCATTGTGCCCCCGGGCAGCCCCGCAAAGCAGGCCAGAAGCAGGGAGGAGTGGTCCACCATATATTTGTTGCGCCGCTGCATGCAGCCGGGGCTGTATTTATCCTGCACCAGATGGCGGCTGTCACAGCGGGAGAGAAGCTCACGGTAGCGCAGGCGCTGCTCTTCATTCCACTCCTCCGCCTGGGTGGAGCAGGGGATGGCGGCTTCCAGGCTCACGTCCGGGTGTATCTCCCTGAGCTCCAGCACCGCCTCGGCAAAATACATGTCGCAGCCTATGGCCATGCCGCAGATGAAGTGCCGGTAGCCCCGCCGGTACAGCTGCTCAAGGTTCCGGGCCAGCTCATATTTAAGCTCAAGACAGCGGGGGTCTTCCTCCCATTCCCCCCAGGGAAGACGGTTGGGCCGGTGGCCGGTAAAACAGCAGCTCTCCTCGCGGGTATACATCGCTTATCACTCCACAACGGTTTTTTATCAAACCGATTGTAACTTAAAAATTCCCTCTTGTCAAAACAATAGCGCAGTGCTATACTTAGGCCGTCTTCAGGGCAGGGTGTGATTCCCGACCGGCGGTAAAGTCCGCAAGCCGAAAGGCATGATCCGGTGAAACTCCGGAACCGACAGTACAGTCTGGATGAGAGAAGATGCAGATATGCCATTTTTGCCGCCTGAGGATATTTGTATCTTCAGGTTTTTATTATTTTTTGGAGGCAGAGAAAATGAGCAAACAGAGAATTTCCACCCGCAACATGGCCGTTATCGCCATGTTCTCCGCAGTCAGCTTCGTGGCGGTGCTGATAAGCCGGGTGATCCCGGATGTGGCCGGCTTCCTCAGCTACGACCCTAAGGACGCCGTCATCGTCATCGCCGGTTTTATAATGGGACCCATGGCCAGCGTGGCCATATCCGTGATAGTCTCCTTTATAGAGATGATCACCATAAGCTCCACCGGCCCTTACGGTTTTCTGATGAACGTGGTGTCCACCTGCGCCTTCGCCGTGCCCGCAGCCTGGTTCTACAAAAAGCACCGCTCTCAAAAGGGCGCTGTGGTCGGCCTGGTGCTCAGCGTTGTTGTGCTGGTGATATGCATGGCCATTTGGAACTACGTGGTCACCCCCTACTACATGGGCGTGGAGAGAAAAATGGTGGCGGATATGATGATGACCGTGTTCGTGCCCTTCAACCTGGCCAAGGGCGGCATCAACGCCGGCCTGGCCCTGCTGCTCTACCGGCCCATTGTGAGCTCCCTGCGCAAGGCCGGACTGGTGGAGCAGAGCTCCAGCGGCCACAAAAAGACCTTCAGCGCCGGCTTCACCCTCTTTGTGGCTGCCGTGATAGTCACCTTCGTGCTGCTGCTTTTGGTGCTGCTGGGAGTCCTTTGACAGTCTTCCACAGCCGCCGGGCGCTGAGCACAAAGTTCATAGTCTCGGTTATATATATCATCGCAATGTAGGCCGCCAGCGCATAGCTGGGCAGAAAGGCCCACACCAGTATCAGCCCCAGCAGGGAGTCAAGGATGTTGATGCCCATGCACCACACCTGCTGCCCCAAACCCTTGAGACAACCGTCCACAGTCATGTCGGTATACATGACGGGGACCAAGGGGGCAAGAAGGCGGATGTAGCGTCCGGCATCGTAACTCTTATAGACGGCAACCCCCAACTGGTCGGCAAACACGAACATGAACAGGCCCACCGCCGAAGAAAACAGCAGGCTCAGGGAAAACAGCTTCCCGGTGGCCCGGCGTATGGTGCCTCCATCCCTCTGCATCTGGGCCTCCGTCAGCTCCGGAACGATCAGCTCCGCCACGGCGGACATGATGCAGGAGGGGAACAGGATTATGGGCAGCACCATCCCCTGGATGGTCCCATAGCCCGACAATGCCCCGTCCGCAGAATAGCCCGCCGCCTTGAGCCCCTTGGGCACCAGCAGGTGCTGTATGGTGTTCAGGGCGCTGCGGGCATAGGCGGACACCGCCAGAGGCAGAGCTATGCCCAGCATCCGGCCGGTGAGCGCCGTGCTGCCGCTGCGCTCCCCATAGTGGCGGCGCCAGTCCGCCAGATACACCGCAAACATCAGAACAAGGCTCAGAATGTCCGCCGCCAGTCGCCCCAGGGTGACGGCGGCGCAGCTTCTTTCTATGTCCGCCGACGGAGTCAGATACAGGCAGAGCGCTACCAGAACTATGCCCGCTACCTGCTCTATCAGGTGGATGAGGGTGGGCTTCCACACCCGCCCGCTGGCGGTAAAGTAGCCGGAGATGGAGGAACAGAGCGATATGCAGGGCATGCTCCATGCCGACAGCCGCAGGCTCATCACCGTCCGGGCGTCCCCTATCCACAGAAAGCCTATGGGTTCGGCCAACAGCCACAGCACCGCCGAGGCCGCAAATCCGAAAAGAGTGCCGTAGCTCAGACAGCGGTTCATGGCCGAGCGCACCGCCGCCGGATTCTCCTTGCCCAGTTCCTCAGCCACCAGGCGGGTGGTGGCAAAGCGTATGCCGGAGATGGCAAAGGTGGCGCAGAGATTGGTCACGGAACACACCAGCTGATACAGACCTATCCCCGCCGAGCCTATGCGGCCTACAAGCCACACCTGAAAGGCTATGCCTATGCAGCTCATCAGCAATGACGAGCTGGTGAGCAGAGCCGTATTATATACCAGTTTCTTTCGGGATATCACGCACAGACCTCCCCTCAGACCAAGTCTATGCGCAGGCGGGCCCCCACTTGTCCCGGCGACATAAAATACTTGAAAAAAGCCGGCTTAAGTGGTATCT
>DVHY01000108.1 GCA_018711755.1 Candidatus Limivicinus faecipullorum
AAGGCTTTTCGGGCGCAGCAGCATTTTGCCCTTGGCAAAATGCTTGGCGGGAGAAGCGCAGTTAAAAAAGTCTGTAAGGACTTTTTTGACAAGCTGAGGCCCGGAGCAAAAGCTCCGGGCCTCAGTCTATCACTCTATTGTAATTTGCTTTTGTCAGCTGCCCCAGTCAGGCCAGAGCTTATAGAACCAGGGATAGGTGCGGGGATACATCAGTTGCACAGTGGAGGTGTACACGTACAGGTCACCGTACTTTTCATGGAAGACCAGCTCTCCCTCGCCGGCCTCCGCCGCCTCAAGGGCGTAGTCCAGCTCGAAATCCTGGAACACGAAGACAGCCCTGTCCACATCCTCCACGCTGTAGATATTCTGGAGATTCAGGTATTCCTGGGCCTTGAACATGATCTCGTCGTTCCAGCTTCCGGATATGAGCCGGCCGTCGGACCAGGCGGCTATCATGGGGGCGGCGTTGGAGTGGCTGCCGTAGACCAGCTCGTAACCGTTCTCCACTGCCCACTGGCTTATTTCCCTGTAGGGGTTGTCCTGATTCTCCCGGGCCTCCCGTATGCTGGGCATGTAGCTGCTGCACAGATTCCCCAGCGCCAGGGCGCACAGCAGCAGCGCCAGCACATATCCGCCCGCCGGCTTCAGCTTTTCCAGGGCCAGGGCGGCGGACAGGGCCAGCAGAGGGTAGTAGGTAAAGAGATAAACGCTGCGTATCCTCAGCTCCGTCACCAGGGCGGCGGCGATGACGGCGGCAAGGCTTATGAGCAGCAGCCACCAAATTGTCTGGAGGGCCTCCAGCCGGGGAAAGTCCTTCAAATTTTTGACCTGCAAAACGGCGGCGTATATCAGCAGGGCTGCCTGGAGCACGAAGAGCAGTATGAAGAAGGGGTGCTCCGGCCCGGCCCAGCAAAAGCCGCTTATATCCCGGCAGGCCAGGTATATCTCCTCCAGCCTCTGCCCCAGGCTCTGGGGAGCCGAGTCGAAAATGGTATACTGATGCGCGTGGAAAAGGCCCACAGCCAGCACGCCCGCCAGGTTGGCCCCGGCATAGGCCAGGGAGCGCAGCAGCGGCGTCCTGTTATCTGCCCAGCCAAAGCGGCCTTCTCTCAGCTTTGAGCCCAGCAGCAGGGCGGCCTGGAAGGCCAGGATGGGCAGCACCATTATGCAGGTCTGCCTCAGGCTCTGCATACCCGTGGCGAAGCACAGCAGCAGGGCCGGGAGGAGGGTTCCCCACCGGGGAGCCGGGTCTTTCAGGGAGCGCGCATAATCCCCCAGGACCAGGAACAAGGTCACGATATAGCAGGCGTAATAGCTGCACATTATGAACATCAGCTGCCCCTGCTCCTGGTTCACCAGCTTCTCTCCGAATGTGCAGGACACCAGCATGAGCAGCGCAGCCCACAGGCCCAGGCGTTTTTTCACAAAGGGCCGGAGCATCCACAGAAAGCTGAGGACGATAAGCAGGGACATGGCCGTAGTGGCCAGGGCCATGGCAGTGTTCTGGCTGGCTCCCAGGCCGTAGAACAGGGCCGAGAGCACCGGGGTAGCCACCACATACAGCTGGTTTCCGAACATGTAGCCCATGGGGAAGAGGGTCTTCTCCTCCCACATCAGCCGGGCCACCAGGGTATCGGCATACATGTCCGGCTCGCAGAAATAGGCAAAGCAGCGGAAATTAATGAGGGCGAACACCACGAAATAGGCCAGGACAGTCAGGACCGTCAGGGCCGTTAGCAGTTTTTCTTTTGTTGGACTTCTGTCCGGGAAGTTCATAGGCAGTCTCCTAGAAGCACATATAATTGTTTAATGTTATCCCAAATCTCCGCAAAAGTCAACATGTCCCGCCCCGGCCTTGACAGTGCCTGGGCTTTCACGTATACTTCCCTATGACATAATATACTTTGAAACGGAGTCAAACATGTTATCTGTAAACGATCTGTCCATGCAGTTCGGTTCCTCGGTGCTCTTTTCCCGTGTGGACCTGCAGTTCACCCCGGGCAACTGCTACGGCATCATAGGCGCCAACGGCGCAGGCAAGTCCACCTTTATAAAGATACTCTCCGGGGAGCTGGAGCCCACTTCCGGCAGCGTCACTCTGGCCCCCAAAAAGCGCATGTCCGTTCTCAAGCAGAACCAGAACATGTACGACGCATACCCGGTGCTGGACACCGTCATCATGGGCAACCAGCGCCTCTACGACTGCGGCAAAGAGAAGGACGCCATATACGAAAAGCCGGACTTCAGCGATGAGGACGGCCTGCGGGCCGCCGAGCTGGAGGAGGAGTTTGCGGAGCTGGGTGGCTGGGTGGCCGAGAGCGACGCCGGCCGCATCCTCCAGGGCCTGGGGGTGGACGTGAGCTTCCACCAGACCCTTATGGCGGACATGGACCCGAGACTGAAGGTGAAGGTGCTGCTGGCCCAGGCCCTCTTCGGCCACCCGGACGTGGTGCTGCTGGACGAGCCCACCAACAACCTGGACCTGGCCTCGGTGGTGTGGCTGGAGGATTTCCTCATGGACTATGAGGGCACGGTACTGGTGGTGAGCCACGACCGCTATTTTCTCAACAACGTGTGTACCCACATCGTGGATATAGACTACGGCAAGATAAAGATGTACGTGGGCAACTACGACTTCTGGTATGAGTCCAGCCAGCTGGTGCAGAAGCTCATCAAGGACCAGAACAAGAAAGCCGAGCAGAAGATACAGGAGCTGCAGAGCTTCATTGCCCGCTTCTCCGCCAACAAATCCAAGTCCCGCCAGGCCACCTCCCGGCGAAAGCTCCTGGAGAAGATCACCGTGGAGGAGCTGCCCGCCTCCGGCCGCCGCTACCCCTGGGTGGGCTTCAAGGCGGAGCGGGAGCCGGGCAAGGACCGGCTCTTCGTCACGGAAGTGAGCAAGACCGTAGACGGGGTGAAGCTCCTGAACAATGTGAGCTTCATCGTGGGCAAGGATGATAAGATAGCCATCGTGGGCAAGAACGAGCTGGCCGTCACCCTGCTCTTCAAGATAATCATGGGCCAGGAGGAGCCGGACAGCGGCAGCGTCAAGTGGGGCGCCTCCATCACTCCCTCCTACTTCCCCAAGGACCACAACAGCTATTTTGAAAACTGCGACTTCGACCTTATAGAGTGGATGCGCCAGTTCTCCCAGGACAAGCGGGAGAGCTACCTGCGCACCTTCCTGGGCCGCATGCTCTTTTCCGGTGACGATGTGTACAAGCAGGTGAAGGTCCTCTCCGGTGGGGAGAAGGTGCGCTGCATGCTCAGCCGCATGATGCTCTCCGGGGCAAATTTCCTGGTACTGGACCAGCCCACCAACCATCTGGATTTGGAGAGCATAGCCGCTCTCAACAACGGCCTGGAGGCATTCAAATACAATGTGATCTTCTCCTGCCACGACCACCAGCTGACCCAGACCGTGGCCAACCGCATCATCGAGATAACCGAGGACGGCATCATCGACCGCCGCTGCACCTACGACGAGTACATGAACATCAGCCGGCCGGAAAATACCCAGGGCTGAAGCTTTCGCAATATCTGCCCGGCTTCCGCCATGAGTTGAAACAGCATTTCATTTTGAAGGGGAGAACAGCTTATGAAAATCGAAAATAACCTGTGCCGCGTGGCTCTTATTCAGGCGGAGCCTTCCCTCTTTGATAAAGCGGCCTGCGTGGACAAGGCGCTGGACTATATCCGCCGGGCAGCGGCGGAGAAGGCGGAGCTCATAGTATTTCCGGAGCTTTTTGTCCCCGGCTATCCCATAGGCATGAATTTCGGTTTCAGCGTAGGCAAGAGGACAGCCCCCGGGCGGACGGACTGGACACGTTACTATTATGCCTCTCTCGCTGAGGGAGATGCGGACTTTCTCCGCCTGTCCCGGGCCGCAAAAGAGGCAAAAGCCTATGTAAGCCTGGGCTTCTCCCAACAGGATGAGCTCAGCGGCACCCTCTATAACAGCAACGTCATCTTCAGCCCCGACGGCGGCTGGAGCGTCCACCGCAAGCTCAAGCCCACCGGCTCAGAGCGGGTGGTATGGGGTGACGCCAACCGGGACTATTTCCCCGTTGTCCAGACGCCCTGGGGGCCTATAGGCAGCCTTATCTGCTGGGAGAGCTATATGCCTCTGGCCCGGGTGGCCCTGTATCAGAAAGGCATTACCATATATATTTCTCCCAACACCAACGACAATCCGGAATGGCAGGCTACCATACAGCACATCGCCATAGAGGGAAAATGTTATTTCATCAACGCAGACATGTTGGTGAGAAAATCTTCGTACCCCTCCGATCTGGAAACCTCAGAGGATATCTCAAAGCTGCCGGACATGGTGTGCCGAGGCGGCAGCTGCATCATTGATCCCTACGGCCACTATGTGACAGAGCCGGTCTGGGACAGGGAGGAACTCATCATTGCCGATTTGGATATGAGGCTGCCTATATCCTGCAAAATGGAGCACGATGCAATCGGTCACTACGCAAGGCCGGATGTCCTGGAACTTATAGTACATGAATAATATCAAAACCCGTGTCCGAAATGAACACGGGTTTTAACTTCATGTTTATTCTCAGCTGAGTTTAAAGGTCTCAATCGCAAGGGCAAGTATGCCGCCTACCGTCTCACTGTCTGCTTCCAGGGCTGTGGAGCTGTATACGGCCACCTGTCCCTCCGCCACGTCTTCCGCATAGTAAATGCAGATTACGGTACCGCTGACGGATTCGTCCTCATAGGAATAGGCATAACTGATAGTGTATATTTCCCTTCCATCAATCTCCTCGCTCACCGGCTCGCCGGGGGCCGCGCTCATGGAGCCCTCCAGCTCTATGGAGGCGCCGTCGGCTATCTCCTTAAGGTAGCTGACCGCATCGGTGTCAGTCACCAGGGACACTGAGCAGTAGGGCAGCGTGGTGTCCCCGGCGGGATAGATCATAGCGTTATCCGCCTGGTTGGACAGGGCGATGTACTTCTCATCATACTGGAAGCTGAAGCCCTTGCTCATGCTGGTAAAGGTGAGCAGCCCCTCGGCGTTGGCAGTGGGAACGGGAGTGGCCGTGGGCAGCAGAGTCTCCGGGCTGGGTGTGGGGCTGGGCTCCGCCTGGGTCTGGGCGTCGTCCAGGGAGACGTCGGCGGCGGGGGTATCCGTCGGGGCGGCGGTCTGCTCCTCCTGGCTGCACGCCGCCAGGCTCAGTACCATCAGCACGGCCAGAACCGCCGCTGCTATGGCCAGCAGGCGGTACAAATTCTTTTTCATAATATCCACCTCACAAGTCAAACTTATGTGTTTTACTGCTTTTGTCTGTATATACAGCTAAATATAATATACTATTCGGGCCTGTTTGTCAAATTTCTCTCCCCTTTCCCGGGGTCTGCTATATTAAAAAATCTTAAAATAAGCGCCTTTGCGGCAATTCCAGTTGACAACTGTAGACTGGCATGATATCCTATAGTCAGATGACGTACGTAGTCTGTCCGCAGGCGGAGCGCAGCGCCTGCCCGAACTTTCATGGAGGGCCCGATATGGAAAATTTAGCGGAAAAGATAAGCGACAGCGAGCTGGAGGTAATGCGTCTTTTGTGGGAGGCGGGGACGCCTCTGCCCATAAGCGACATTCGCATAGCCCTTCATGAGCGCAAGGGCTGGGAGCCCACCACGGTGAAGACTCTGGTGAACCGGCTGCTGAGCAAGGAGGTCATAGCCCAGGAGAAACGCAAGGTCTTTTATTACCGGCCCCTTCTCAGCCAGGAGGAGTACAAGGGATGGGCCACCCACCGGCTCATTGACAAGCTCTACCGGGGCAGCGCCAGGAGCCTGGTGGCGGCTCTGGTACATTCCGACAGTCTCAGCGACGAGGACATCCGGGAGCTGAGGGATTTTTTCAGAATGGAGGGTGAGAAATGAGCGGCTCAATGGCTCTGCTGCTCTCTCTGTCCTTGGGCGGCAGCATCCTGGCTCTGCTGGTGCTGGGCCTCAGACTGCTTCTGGGCCGCAGGCTGCCCAGCTCCTTCTACTACTATGCCTGGCTGCTGGTGCTGCTGCGCCTGGTCCTGCCCATTCCCGGCTTTCTGGGTCTCGGAGCGGAAAATGAAGCTGCGTCTCTCCCTATCCCATCGTCACAATACAGCTACGTCGACTCCGCTCCCCGGGATGTGCGGGTAGGAGACCTGCCCGAAGCCGAAGGCGCCAAGGCTCCGGCGGACCCGGGAGCGGGGGGCTTCATTGCCGCCTCCGGCGAAGCTGCGGAGGCATTGCAGAGTGCTGAGGCCCCGACGGCTGAGAGACCCCGGACCCTTTTCCCCTCACTGGCTGCCGCCCGGGAAGCTCTGTTCGGGTTTTTAGGCAGGCTTGTGAAAAGTCCGGGCTTCTGGCTGGGGCTCTGGGCGGCGGGAACGCTGCTGAACCTGGCCTGGCACGTGGGAGGCTATCTCCGCTTCAGCCGGATTCTGGGCCGCAGTCTATACCCGGCAACAGCTTCTGAGCTGCGGCAGTTCCGGGAGTCCGGGGCGCCCCGGCAGCTCAGGCTCCTGCGCAGTTCCGCCATTGGCAGTCCCATACTCATGGGGCCGCTGCGCCCGGTGCTGGTGCTGCCGGAGCGGGAGTACACCCGGGAAATGCTTGGGAACATCTTCCTCCACGAGCTGACCCACTACCGCCGGGGCGACCTGATCTTAAAATGGTTTGCCCTGATGGTCACCGCTCTCCATTGGTTCAACCCCATAGTACATATAGCCCGCCGGGAGCTGGACCGGGCCTGCGAAATGAGCTGCGACGAAAGGCTGCTGCGCCGCATGGACAGCAGCGGCAAGCGCAGCTATGGGGAAACTCTGCTCTCCCTGGCCGATAGCTCCTCTCTCTCCCGGCGTCTGGTGGCCACCAGCTTTGCCACCGAGAAACGGAATCTGAGAGAAAGGTTGGAACAGATAATGAAATATAAACCTCTGAGCCGGGCCGGGCTTGCCCTGCTGCTTACGGCCACGCTGCTGCTGTGCGGCTGTGCCGCCGCCCTGGGCCCCGGCGGCCAGGAGGCGGAAGCCCCTGCCGGCACGGCGGAGAGCGCCGCCCCTGAAACCGCCGCTTCCCCCAGCCCCGTACCCACGCCGGAGCCCCGCAGCGTCACCGTGTCCACGGTGGACGAGCTGCTCTCCGCCATAGCCCCCAACACCACTGTCACCCTGAAAGAGGGAGTTTACGACCTGTCCCTGGCCTCCGACTTCGGGGTGGCCCAGGAGGGCTACTATACCTGGGTCAACAGCTTTGACGGCCCTGAATTGGTCATCAGCCGTGTTTCCGGTCTCAGTCTTGTGGGCGAGGGCGAGGTCACTATCTCCGCTGTCCCCCGCTATGCCGACGTGCTCACTTTCTCCGGCTGCACCGACATCTGCCTGGCGGGCCTGACCCTGGGCCACACCGAAGCGCCTGGTGAATGTGTGGGCGGCGTGGTGGACATGACGGCGGTGGACTCCGCCATAATCAGCCAGTGCAAGCTCTTCGGCTGCGGCGTTATAGGCGTCAGGTCCCAGGACTCCACCGGCATTCAGGTGGTGGAAAGCGAGATATACGACTGCAGCTACTCCGCCGCCCAGATATACACCAGCTTAAATGTGGTCTTCAACAACTGCAAGATATACGACAACGAGACATTCTCCTCTCTCTTCTATTTCAGCACCAGCGAAAACTGCGCCGTGATAAACTGCGAGATCAGCGGCAACAGCAGCCCTGTAGTGTTGGACGTGAGCTACAGCCCCGGCATCTACTTTGCCGGAAACATTGTAGAGAACAACCCCCTCAGCGACGGAATGTTCTTTATCTCCGGCTCTCAGGTCACCGTGGAGGGCTGTTCCTTCGGCGGCAACGGCGGTGCCTGGTACGCCTCCCGCTCCATGAGGGGGCCTGAAGGCGCTTCCCTCTGCCCGGTGGATGGCCAGGGCAATGAGCTCAGCGAGAGCCGGCTCCAGTCCATGGAACACTTCACCGTGGAAGGCTGGGAGCCCGCTGTCATTGAGGCCTCCCCTCTCCCTGTAAGTGAGGACGGTTACATACATGTCTCCAACGTGGACGAATTTCTGGCGGCCATAGGGCCCAACACCTCCATCTATCTGGAGGACGGGGACTATGATCTCAGCGCCGCTTCCAGCTATGGCGGCTACGGCAGCCAGTACTACGTGTGGAATGACACCGGGGTGGACGGCCCCCAGCTGGTCATCTGCAATCTCCGGGGCCTGAGCATCACCGGAGGCGGGGCCGACAAGGTCACAATATCCGCCGTGCCCCGCTATGCGGAGGTCCTGGCCTTTGACAACTGCCGGGATATAGAGCTCTCCGGCTTCACCGCCGGGCACACTCAGGAGCCGGGCTCCTGCAGGGGCGGCGTGCTCTACTTCAATGAGTCCTCCAATGTGAAGGTCAGCGGCTGCTCCCTCTACGGCTGCGGCGTCTGGGGCGTCACCGCCATAGACAGCAGCGGCATTGCAGTTAAGGACACGGAGATATACGACTGCAGCAGCGGCGACATCAATCTGTCCGGCTGCCGCAGCGTCAGCTTTGAAAACTGCGATATCCACGACAACGGCCTCAGCCGCATAGTCAGCAACTGCCAGCAGGTCACCATGGACGGCGAGCCCCTCGTCCCTTACTCTCTCCCAAAGTACAATGAACTGCAATGCGTTTTCGTAGTGGAGCCCGGCGTCACCCTGCCTGATGGCATGCACATCTACTATTCCGTCACGGCGGTAAAGGAGCTCTCCCTCCCCGCCGGCACACCCATAGAGCTCAGCGCCGGGCTCATGGTATCCGGCCAGGGCAGCACCGCTCTGGAAGAGGTGAACTGGTCCGTCAGCGACGAGAGCAAGCTGAGCCTGGAGCCTGGAGAGCATGGAGCCTGCGTGGTGGAGAACCTGGGCAGTACCGGCGGCAGCGTCACCGTCACGGCGGAGTATGAAGGTCAGACAGCTCAGGTGAAGATAAACTTCGTCAAGGAGCTAGTGAACCCCGCCTCCCACTCCGGCAGTCAGGGGAGCACCACCGACTCCTCTGCCAATGCTGTAGCGCCCCCGACTCCTACCCCCTCCGGTAACACGCTGCGCATCACCTATTCCGGCGAGGAGCGTACGGAGCTCACCTTGAACGCAGGCGGCCAGTCCGTAGCTCTGTCCGCCCTGGGTCTGCCCGAGGGCGCCAAGGTGACTTGGAGCATCCAGGGCGACGACAAAGGGGAATACTGCACCGTGGATTCCACCGGCGACACCAGCTGTCAGCTGACTCCCCTGAAGGCCAAGTCCGGCGGCGTCACCCTGGTGGCTGAATACGACGGCATGGTCAAGACCTGCGCCGTCTACCTGCTGCCCTCCCTTAAATAAGGGCGGGGGCAATAAAAAATCTCCCTCAGAAAAGAGGGAGATTTTTTATTGCCCCCGCTCCCCCTTCGGCTTGCAAAACCCGTAGCCGCGTGTTATTATGAAATGTATTTTGGGATTTATTGAAATTCCGTGCCGGAGGGCAAAATGCCGCCGCACCGCTGCGCCCCCCAGTCATATCATTTGATCTTGAGGATGTGTATTCGTGTTCAGTAAATTTGCTATTCCCCGCAGGCCGGGCTTCAAGCCCATAATGAGGTTCGTCTGCTGCTTTATCCCGGCTCTGCTCATAGAGCTGGCCTATTGCTGTACTCTGCCCTATGTGGACGTGATAGAGGGCGGCGAGCGCAAGCTGGTACTGCTGCTCCATGCCGCCGCCCTGCTTTCAACGCTCCTTCTTCTTTACAGGCCCCGGCTGCCCCGGGTCCTGAGATATCTCAGCATTGCGGCCGCCCCCGGCATCAGCTTCTTCCTTATGGAGTACATAACCCATTTCGCCCCCAGGGACATCTCCATACCCATCATAATTTTGAACCTGGTCCTCTATTATCTTCTGGGCCTGTTTTTGCTTTTCCTCTTTGGGCGCTCCTGGGCCGCCGTGACCCTGGTCACGGTCTTCCCCGTGGCCGTGGGCCTGATAAGCTATTATGTCCTTCAGTTCCGGGGCAATCCCCTGCTGCCCTGGGATATCAGCTCCTTTGCCACGGCCATGGGCGTAGTGTCCAACTATACCTTCCTGCCCACCATCCGCATAGACTTTGTGCTGGCCATGGCCATATTCCAGGTGGTGCTGGGCATAAAGTGCAGCGAGACCCTGCTGAGGGGGAAGCCGTTTTTGCGCCTGTCCCTCTCCGCCGCTTTCTGCGCTCTGCTGGCGGCGGCCTGTTTCTATGTGCGTTCAGACCACTGCATCAGGAGCTTTTCCCTGGACAATACCAGCAGCAACGTGTCCTTAGTATATACCAGAAACGGTTTTATGGTGGCCTTCCTGGTCTCCACCAACTACAGCGAAGAGCCTGAAAACTACAGTCTGGACATGATAGACGGCTTTGCCTCCCAATATCCCTCGGACCCTGTGTCCACGGAGGAGGAAGAGCGGCCCAATGTCATCGTTATAATGAACGAGTCCTATTCGGATTTGAGGGTCCTGGGAGATTATGAGACCAGCGAGCCTCTCTTCCCCTTTATAGATTCCCTGGAGGAGAACACGGCAAAGGGCTGGGCCCACGTTTCCGTGCTGGGAGGCAATACTCCAAACTCCGAGTTTGAGTTCCTCACCGGCCTCACCATGGGCTTTTTGCCCCAGGGCGTCATAGCCTATTCCCAGTATATCGGCACCCCCGTGCCCAGCCTGGCCACTCAGTTCAACGAACTGGGTTACAGGACTGTGGGCGCCCATGCATTTTGGGGTCCCTCCTGGAACCGGGACAAGGTATATCCTCTGCTGGGTTTTCAGGATATGTATTTTAAAGAGGCTTTCCCTGAGGATGCGGAAACTCTCCGACTCTGGATAACCGACAGCGAGATGTACAAATTGGTGGAGGACATCTATGAGGAGAGCGAGCAGCCGCTCTTCCTCTTCGGCATCACCATGATGAACCATGGCGGCTACCACGGCACCGCCGGAAATTTTGACCCCTATGTCAGCGTCAAGGGCCTGGAGGACAACGGCTCCGTCAGCGAGTACATCACCCTCATGCGGGAGACGGACAAGGATTTCCAGGAGCTCATCGAGTATTTCTCCCAGGTTGACGAGAAGACCGTCATCCTGCTTTTCGGCGACCACCAGCCCAATGATGACGTGGCCGCCCCCATAATGGAGCTCACCGGCAGCTCCGCCGCCTCCGAAGATGTATCCCAGAGTTCCCGCCGCTATATCACTCCCTATGTTCTCTGGGCCAATTACGATGTGGACTTTGATTTGCCGGAGGACCTGAGCCTCAACTATCTGGCGGCGGAGCTGATGAAGGCCTGCGGCCTGGAGCTGACCGGTGCCCAGAATTACCTTCTGGACTTGGCGGAGGAGTATCCCGTCATCTCCTCCCAGTGCTATTGGGATGCCCAGGGGAATGTACATCCCATCTCCGACTATACCGATGAGGAGGGTCTGACGGAATATGCCTGCATCCAGTACAACTATCTCCTGGACGGGCGCAACCGCCGGGAGGAGTTCTGGAGCCTGGAAGAATGAGCTCCCCCTAAACCGCATACATGGAATCGAGCTTTTCATATGATAAACAAGTACCCCGGCGGCAAAACCGCCGGGGTACTTGTTCTACTCCTATATATGCTCTTCAGGGCGCCAAAGCGGCGCCCGTTAAGCGCCATGCAATATTCCTCTCAGCCCTTGGCAAAAAAGGCCACGGCTATGGCCCCCGGGCCGGCGTGGGTGCCGATGGTGCTGCCTATGGTGGAGACGGGCAGGTCTTTTACGTGGCCCTCCCAGAGGGCTCTGCTGTTTTCTATGTAGCCTTTCAGCAGGGCGTCGTCCAGGCCGCTGTAAGCCAGCATGAAGGGCATGGAAAAGTCGATGCCGCCCTTCTTGTCTATGAGCTCGGTGAGCATGTTGCTGCTCTGCTTGGAGCCTCTGGCCTTGCCCAGCACCTTCAGTTCCCCGTCTTCAATGCCCACCACGGGCTTTATGTTCAGCACGGTCCCCGCCACCGCCGCGGTGCGGGAGAGCCTGCCGCCTCTCATAAGGTACTCCAGGGTGTCCACCCGGGCCACCAGGCACACCTTGTCTTTTATCCTCTCAAGCTCTGCGGCGATCGCCGGAGCGTCCATTCCCTTGTTGCGCAGCCGCACGGCGTACTCAACCAGTATGCACTGGGCGATGGTGACATTCTGGCTGTCCACCACCCAGACCTTGCCGGGGAAGCTCTCGGCGGCTATGAAAGCGCTTTGCGCCGTGCCGGACAGCTTGCCCGACAGGCAGATGGCCAGCACCTGGTCCCCCTGCGCGGCGTACTCCTGGAATACCTCTTCAAACTCCGCCGGGGCTATCTGGCTGGTGCTGGGCAGCTTTTTGCAGTTGTCGAGCTTTTCATAAAACTCTTCGGAGCTTATGGTCACGCCGTCCAGATACTCCACTCCGTCTATAAGTGTTTTGAGCGGCACCAGACGCACGCCCTTTTGTACTGCCTCTATGGGGCTCATGTCGCATGCGGAATCGCTTACTATTCTTACCATATCACTTTTCTCCTGCGGCCAGCTCCTTGGCCAGCCTCTCAAAATTTTCGGAAAGAGTGCCCAGGGTCTTGTAGAAGCTCTCCAGCTCCCGCCGGTCTATGTCCCGGCTCACGGTGTCCTGGACCGCCATGGCCACCTGGGATATCCGCTCCGCCAGAGCCTTTCCCTTGTCCGTCAGCTCCAGCTTCCAGCCGTAGCGGCGCCGCCCCGAGCCCTCCCGGGTGCAGATTATATCCTGCTCTATAAGGCTGTCTATTTCCCGGGATACAAGGCTGCGGTCGGACTTCCCCGCCGCCGCAAGCTCCGAGGCGGACAGTCCCTCCGGGTGCTCCCGCAGCAGATACAGCCAGAAGATGTGTACCTCTTTCAGGCCCAGCTGAGAGGTATAAGCCGCCTTGATGCGGCGTATGTCCCCGTAAATGCCGCCTATGAGAGTTGCAAAATCTTCAAAGCGTTCCTGTTTCATGGCCTGCTCCACCTTTCCGTGGGCTAAGTATAAGCCTTAGATGTTGACTTGTCAACATCTATTTCAAAAATTTGATATATTTCTCCTCTTGGCACACTGTTGTAAAACACCGCAGCTCCGGGAACACGAGTCCGGGCAGGAGTGTCTCTTAATTATCGAGCAGTAAAAGGGACGTATACTCCCCACATAAAAAACAGGCACCCTGGCAGTCAAAAACCCGCATCCGTCCGATTCGATCCGCACAGCAAAACCCCCGCACAGCTTGCCCTAAGGGCAGCTGTGCGGGGGTTCGGTTCTATTGGATATTCGCTCTCGCTGTCAGTTGCTCAAAGACAGGGCCTTACTTGGCCATGTCCTTGATAGCGGCCTGTGCGGGTCTGTATCCATAGAGAGCGCGAAGCAAGACCATCATTGTCTCTACTATATTCGTTCATTAGGGTTTGAAAGAACTACTGAGCGTCCCGATGTTGCTGTTGATGTACTTGAAAAGGATATGGAGGTCAGGCAAAGCGACGGTACTTGTGAAGATAAAGTTTTTGCCATGTATCCCCTCATTGGAAGCCGTATTCTGAAACCAGAAACGGTGGACAAGCTAAATGAAAATGCGAGAAAATACATT
>DVHY01000109.1 GCA_018711755.1 Candidatus Limivicinus faecipullorum
ATCCATGCAGGGCAGGTCGTCATGGATGAGGCTGTAGGTGTGGAGCATCTCTATGGCGCAGGCCACGGGGAGGCACTTGTCCACATCTCCGCCGGAGATGCGGCAGAATTCCAGCACCAGCATGGGCCTTATCCGCTTGCCGCCGGCCAGCAGGCTATAGCGCATGGCCTCAGCCAGTTTGGCCTGGGGAAACTCCTCCCCAAGAAGGAAACATTTTTCCAGAGCCGCTTCGATCCTGCTCTTGTATTCGTCAACAGTCATTTCAGTTTTCATCCTCAAAAGGAAGCTCGATGGGCTCCCTGTCAGGTCCTTTTTTCAGTTTGGCAACCTTTTGCTCGGCGTCATCCAGCATCTTGCTGCACTGTTTTATAAGTCCCGTCCCCTCCTCGTAGAGGGCCAGGGATTCGCTCAAGGGCATGTCGCCCTTTTCCAAATGTCGGACTATTTCGTCAAGTCTGCTCAGAGACTGCTCAAAGCTGAGTTCTTTATCGGCCATCCCGGCCTCCCTTCTACCGCCCGTCGGAAAGCAGGGGCTCAGTCCCGGGCGGCGGGAAAAGAGCCGGAAAAAGCTGTAAATTAAAAACTCTGATTTTCCTGAGGGCGGCCGCTCTCAGTCAGCTCTCCCGCTTTGACACGGAGCTGACGCGGCACTGGGCCTTGCCGTCCCATAGCTGCAGGCAGAAGCCGTCTCCAGGGGACAGCATATCCACGCTTTTCACCGTGGAGCCGTCCTCCTTTTCGGCGATGGCATAGCCCCGGCTCAATACTCTGAGCGGGCTCATGGCATCCAGGGCCGCAGTGAGAGCCACAAAACTCTGCCTGCACCGGGAGAGCTTGCGATCCTCTACCGCAGCCAGCCTGTCCCTGACGTGGTCCAGCTCTATGCGGCGGTTGTCGATATGGGCCGTGGGGTCGGTCATCACCCGCTTGTTTTTATAGGACTCCAGCCTTTCATTAAGGCTGAGGAGCTTTTTCCTCATGGCCTGGTCTGCACGGATGCCGTAGCTGTTGAGAGCATCCTGCACCTCATGCCAGTCAGGAACGGCGATCTCCGCGGCATTGGAGGGGGTGGAGGCCCTGACGTCCGCCACATAATCGGCAATGGTCACATCCGGCTCGTGGCCCACGGCGGAGATGACCGGCAGGCCGGAATCATAGATAGCCCTGGCGACTCTCTCGTCGTTAAAGGCCCAGAGGTCTTCCATGGAGCCGCCGCCGCGGCCGGTGATTATAAGGTCCGCCACCTTGAATTCATTGGCGTAGCGGATGGCTCCCGCTATCTCCGGCGGGGCCTCTGTGCCCTGGACACGCACAGGCAAAAGCACCACCTGAGCCATGGGCCAGCGATGCCCCAATATGCGGATCATATCATGGACTGCCGCCCCGGCGGAGGAGGTGATTATGGCTATACGTTTTGGAAATTGCGGCAAGGGTTTCTTGTGGCTGCGTTCAAAAAGGCCCTCCGATGCCAGCTGGGCCTTCAGCTGCTCAAAGGCCACCTGAAGGTCACCGGCCCCTTCCGGCATTATCGCGCTGCAATAGAGCTGGTAAGCCCCGTCCCGGGGATATACGGCCACCCGGCCGTACACCGTGACCCCCATACCGTTTTCCGGACGAAAGCGCAGCTTGACGGCACTGCTTTTGAACATGACGCAGCGCAGGCTGCTCTCGCTGTCCTTCAGGGTAAAGTAATGGTGTCCGGAGGGGTATATCTTATAATTGGACAGTTCGCCCCGGACGCAGACATTGGAGAGGCTGGGCTCCTGTTCCAGCAGCCCTTTTATCAGGTTATTTAGTTCGCTGACGCTTAAGCTCTGCCGTTCCATGGCTCACTCCTGAGAGGGCACATCCTTGTGCAGTTCTCCCCTCATGAAGCCGCCCAGCACCCCGTTGACGAAAGCGACGGTGTCCGGCTCGTCATAGCCCTTGGCCAGCTCCACCGCCTCGTTGATTGCGGCGGCATTTGGGATTTCATCCATGTACAGTATCTCACAGATGGCGCAGCGCATGACTGCCAGGGCCGTGCGGGAAATGCGCTCCAGCTTCCAGCCCTTGGAATATTTCTGTATGTAAGCGTCGATCTCGCTGCGGTTTTCCGCCGTCAGCTCCACAAGACGGTGTATATATGCCATCTGCTTTTTGTCCGGCCGCTCATTGTAGAGCTCGTCCTCCTCCTGCAGGCTGGCATAGTGCTCAGGGGAAAAGAAGTCATCCATAAGCTGGGAAGGCTCCACATTGCGGGAAGCCGCAGCGAAGCCCAGCTGAATGGCAATCTCCCGGGCAGTAGTTCTGGTCATACGAGTTCCTCCCGGCCCTTATTTCTCAAAGGCAACGCCGGAAACGTGTACGTTGACTTCCGCGTTTTCTATGCCCGTGGTAGACTGCACCACAGACAGCACTTTCTCCTGCACGGCCTTGGCCACGCTTACGATGTTTCTGCCGTACATAACGGTGATAATGGTGTCGACCACGATCTTTGATTCCACAAACTGGACCTTTACGCCTTTGGCAACGGTCTTAAGTCCGAAGAGCTCGGCCAGCTCGGCGCCGGCGGTATTGGACAGTCCGGCCACGCCGTCCACCTCGGTGATGGCGGCTCTGACCATACTGTAGATGACTTCCTCGGAAATATTGATGCTGCCAAGCTGTTCATGGCAGGTGATATAATTCTCGCCCATAGCTATCCTCCTAAATGATTTCGTTATATTTTAACACGATATACTCAAAAAATAAAGTACAATATTCAAATTTCAAAGCTGGCGCTGAAAATAATTGAAAAATATTCAGGCTCCCCGGGAGTGGGGAGCCTGAAAGCCTTCAAATATTAAGCCTTGACCTCGATAATGCTCAGCTGGGCGGCGGTATACTGGGTCTCGGAGCAGATAACGTCCGTTATCCTGGCCACGGCTTCCTGGCTGAGTCCCTCGGCGGGAGCAGGCACGGCAACGGTCACGGTGTCGTTGCCTATGTACACCACGCACTCGTCAAAGTCCTTGGCAATGAGCAGATTCTCGATCTGAGCCTCCTGCATGGTGCAGGTGGCCATGGCGGATATTGCGTTCATTGCGCTGTCAATGGTCTCCTGGGAGGCGGTCTCCGAAGTGGCTGCCGTCTGCAAAAGCTCCAGGGCCTCGTCTCTGGACACCTGCCGGGTAAGTCTCGCCTCGGCAAAGTATTCCCCGCCGGTGCTCACAAGGCTGTCTTCAAACTCCGCATTGGCGCTCATCATGGCTTCATCCTCGGCAGATACCATCTCCGAATCCGGCGTGCCCCATCTGTTGTTATATGACCAGTTCAGGGCCACCGCCGCACAAACGAACATCAGTACAGCCAGCATCGTAAGATTCCTTTTACGGTTTTTCATGTTTGCATATTCCCCCTAAGCTTTAATCTGCCATTTTCAGAATCGTGATTTTATCCGATGCAAAACCAGTATATGAACTCACCGCCCGGATAATATCCAATCTCACCCGGGCATTCTCAGCACCTGCGCAGGCGACCACCACGCCGTTTTCCGATATCAGCACCCTGGCCTCTCCCACCCCCTCGGTCTGGGAGAGTATCTGAGCCACCTGCTCATCCCTGTCTGTGCCCTCTTTTATCTGGGAGCTGCCGGTGGGCAGCAGCATCAGCGCCACGCCGATCACCAGCACGACCAGAGGGTATTTGAATTTTTCAAGTTTCTCCGCTTTCAGCTTCAGGCTTTCACTCACTGTTCCACCGCTGCCTTTCGTATGGTATGCCCAGCTCCGACTCCAGCAGCCGGGAGAGCCGCTCCCTGCTCTCCTGGCTGCAGCCGGAGCTCAGCTCAACTCCCCAGGGCATCCAGAAGCCCTCCAGGCTCCACTGTACTTCCACATCGGCAGCCAGGCCGTCAATGCCCAGCTCACCGGCTTTGTCCATAATATATGCCTCGTACTCCTGTTCTATGACTAGCCTGCTGAGCCGGTCTTCCGCTTCCTCTCCCTGCCTGGCAAGCTGTGTCTCCAGCTCATGCATTCTGGCGCTCTCCAGAGCGTAGGAGTCCATGTCTATCTCCTTTATTGGGCTGAGCACCGCCAGGATGAGGCTTGCGGTGCAAAGTATCTCCGCCACCCGCTTCACGCCTCCCTCGGGCAGTATGCTCAGAGCCGCCCCGCACAGCAGGGAGACTGCGCACAGTTCCCTTATCCCCTCATACACTAAAGGCTCACCGCCTTAATGCCCGCCGTTATGGATATGAACAGCATTATGCCGCAGCAGCCCAGCAGGCCCAGCAGCAGCCCCATTGCCGCGCTCACGCTGGATATCAGCCCGGACAGGCGGCTGTTGGGGACCATATCCGAGGCGGCTGCCGCCGCCTTCAGCACCAGCATCCGCACCGACAGCACGGCAAAGGGCCCGGCGCACAGGGCGCAGACGGCAATGAGTCCAAATACCCCGGCGGAGTTCTTTATCACCGAAGCTGCGGAGAGCACGGCGCCGGAGGCGTCGGATATAATGCCTCCCACCACCGGAAGGCTGGTGGATATCACCGTGCGGGCCGTCTTGATAGCGGCGGCGTCGATGCTCCCGGCCACCAGGCCGGTCATGCCTATGTAGGCGCTGAAAGCTATCGTCATGGCTGTCATTACCGTGACCGCCATCCACTTGGTCAGCTTTGCCGTATTGCTCAGCAGGGAGTTGGGAAACACGCTGCCTGCGACGGCCAGGGCCAGATAAGAGTACACCAGGGGGATTATCAGCTTTTGCGACAGGCTCATCAATACGTCGAGGGCAAGGCATGTGGCCGCATATTTTGCCGAGGCGGAGCCCACCGCCCCGCACGCGGCGGCGGCTGTAAATATGGCCGGCAGAGCGGCCTTTGAATAGTCGGAAAGCTGGTTCAGGGCGGAGACGGTCTGCCCCACTATGCTGTCCACGCTGCCCAGCAGGCTCACTGCGGCGGCGCAGCAGCCGGCAATGTTGATATATTCCTTTAAAGGCTTCCCGCTGCACAGGGAGCCGGACAAGGCACAGAGCATGGCTATGGCTATCAGGGAGGCCGCCGTTTTAAGGTTCTGGCCCAGCTCTCCCTTTACGCTGTCCGCAAAGCTGTGCCAAAGCCGCTCCAGGGCGTTTTCCGTGTCGTAGCTTCCGTCCACCTTCAATGCTCCGCTTATCTCTCTGGCCGTTTCAGGCAGCTCCTCCTCCACGGCATATATCCCCGTCTCGTCCGCGGCCTGCTCATATATCCCCCCGGCATAGGCCGGGACAGCAAAGCCCGGGAGCAAAAGCAGTATAAGCAGCAGGACTCTCATGTCATATCTCCAATCATTTTCAGCATGCTCATAATAAGGGGCATGGAAACGCCAATGGCGCAGAGGGTGCCGGCCATGTCCACCGCAGCCGCGGCGGAGCTCTGGGAGGAATCTTTGCACAGTTCTGCGCTTATTTTGGTCACGGCCCCAATGCCCACGCATTTGAGCACGGGGCTTATAAGTACGTCTGCGCTGCCGCACATATTCCTGACCGCCGCAGCCAGCTCCAGAAGGCTGGAGGCAAAGCCTATAGCGGCGGTGATTATCATGACAATAGCTCCCGCCCCCAAGACCATGGACATCTCCGGGTTTGTCCGCTTTATGAGCAGGCAGATGAGGCAGCTGAGCAGGGCGGCCGCCGCGCATTTTATAATCACATCCATAGGCTACAGACCGAAGAGGGACTTTATCATGTTGAAAAGCTCGCTTATTTTCTGCACCACTATCATAAGCACCACCACCAATGCGGTGATGCTGGTCATAAGGGCCTGTTCGTCCCTGCCGGAACGCTGGAGCAAAATATTGAGCACCGCGACCAATATACCAATTGCGGCGATTTTAAAGATCAGGTCAACATCCATGCTTTTCTCCTAAATAAGTACTATAAGCAGCAAGGCTCCCAGAGAGCAGGCAAGGCCAAGGCCCACCCTTCTCTTTTCAGGCAGGCGGGAGCTGTATCCTGCCAGGCGGTTTTCAAGCAGCTCTATGCATATGTCCAGTTCCGACAGCTGCCTGTCCAGCTCATACCTGCCCAGACAAAGGCCCAGAGACAAGGCCAGATCCCTGTCCTCCGCCTCAAGAGAGGCCAGGTGCTGCTGGCTACATTCCCTCCACAGCTGAGAAAACTCTTTTTCGCCCAGCTCGTCCATCCTTTCATACAGGGCCATGGCAAAGCGCCCGCCGCTGCCGCTGCAGCGCCGCCCCATCAGCTCCATAAGCTGAGGCAGAGGCGTGGACCTTGTGCCCAGCTCTCCCCTGATCTCCTTGAGCAGCTGTATGAGAGAGCGAAGCTCTTTCAGCTTCTGCGCCTCTCCGGCCACATATCCAAGGCCGATAGCCAGAGAGGCTCCGGCAATCATGATGGCGCCCAATAAACGTATCATTGAATAGTCTCCAATACATAGCGCCGGCGGCTGTGCTCCATGCGTATTGTCAGGATATATTTGAATGCCCCGCTTTCAAAGAGCTCTCTGTATACCGGCCTGCGCTGCATGTCCTGCCTGTCCCTGCCGTGGGCGCTGGCGAAAAGGGTGACGCCGCAGCCCATTATCTGCTGTATCACGCCCTGGTCTTCCTTCCGGCTTATCTCATCCATGGCGATGACCTGGGGGTTCATTCCCCTCAGCAGCATGCCCGCCCCCAGCTCCTTGGATATGCCCGAGAGCACATCGCTGCACCTGCCCAGGTCGAAGCCCCCGTCGGCGTACAGCTCGCCGCGCTCGTCCAGCACGGCGACTCTGACTCCTCTGTCGGATATCACCCGGATTAGTTCCCGCAGCAGCGTGGTCTTTCCAAGGCCCGGCGGAGAGACGATAAGGGTGTTCTCCAAACCGCCCTCCGTGAGCTCATCGATAAAGCCGCTGCATATCCCCCGGCATTCTCTGGGCAGGCGGATAGCCAATGAGCTGAAATCCCTGAAGCCCAGCAGCTGTCCCCCGCTTATGGCGGCGCTGCCGCACAGTCCGATGCGCAGGCCCTTATAGCTTATGTACCCCTTTGTCATGGCCGGGGCCGCTGAGTGCAGGGAGGCCCCGGTCGCCTTTTCCAGCACCTGCATCAGCTCTCTTGAACTCAGCTTGTCTCCGCCCAGCTCCCTCTCTCTTCCCTCCAGCACCAGGGAGACGGCCTGTCCGCAGCGCAGCCGTATCTCCTCGGCGCCGGTGCAGCCGCTTTCCCGTATGCGCTGCCTAAGGCCCGGCGGCAGGAGTTCGCAGGCAGTCATAAAGCTGTCCATCCCATCACTTCCTTGAAACACTCTATGCGCCGCCGCCTGGAAATATTCTTGAAACCTGAGGGCGTATGTGGTATGATTTGCTAAACCGATTCTTTGGGAGGGTTTTATATGCAGATGAAAATATTGGGGGCCGGCGTACTTCTGGTGCTGGGCTGGCTCTGGTTCTATCTCTTCGTGCGGCAGTTTCTCTTTAATTTCTTTACCGCCTATCCTCTTATCAAAAAAATGCAGGCTGCAAAGGAAGACCTCATTGCCGTCGGAGCAAAGCGATATACCGGCGTGTCTGTAGCCAGCTGCGCCGTGGTCTGCGTCATAGTGATCGTCCTGGTGGCGGTCCTGTGTCCCTGGTATTTTGTGATCTGTTTCTTTGCCGGGGCCCTGGTGGCCTTCTTTATGTATCTGCCTCTTCTGGGGCCGAAGAACCGCGACATGTTTGACAGCTTCTGCTCAACATACTACCGCTTCGTCCCCGACGACGAGCTGCGCACCGCCATGTATAATAAAAAACCCAGCCAGATGAAGGTACGTCTCCATGCTATGGGTGTAAGCGACGACTTTATCCCTGAATTCAAAAAATAATTTCAGCTCCAACGGACATAAAAAGGCAAAGGCCGGATAACTCCGGCCTTTCAGCTTGTCAAAAAAGTCCTACAGACTTTTTTGACTGCGCTTCTCCCG
>DVHY01000110.1 GCA_018711755.1 Candidatus Limivicinus faecipullorum
TCCGTCGTTTATTTCCCGCCGCTCCTGCGGCGGGCACAACTTATGTTGTTATTTTACACCAGCGGAAGTTTTGCCGCAAGAAGCGTTACAAAAAGTTTAGAAAGCTCTCTGCGGCATATCAATAAAAGCTGCATGGGAACGGCCGGAGCCGCTCTCATGCAGCTTTGTTGTCTGCTGTTTGGAACTGCAGTTTAGAAATCGAAGAGATTTATCTGACTGGTCTCGGGCATGTCGCCCAGGGCGCCCAGGTTTTTCAGGGCCTCCAGGTGGCTCTGGCTCACCTTGGGGCAGGCCCGGCCCAGCTCCTCCACGGAGATAAAGCTCCTGCCCCCTTCGGTGCAGTGGGCCAAATCCAGGGCCGCCGTCTCCCCCAGGCCGGAGATGGACACGAAGGGCGGGCGCAGCCTGCCGTCCTCGGTGACGGTGAACTTTATGGCGTCGGACTTGTACAGGTCGATGGGGGCGAACTCAAAGCCCCGCATGTTGAACTCGTACACCGCTTCCAGAGTCACCAGCAGGTCCTCCTCGTTGGCGGTGAGGGTCTTGCCCTTCATCTCCCGTATCTTCCTGCGCACTCCGTCGGTGCCCACGGTCATCATGGCCGCATCGAAGCCCCCCTTCTGGCTGCGCCGGTAGAAGTAGGCGCTGTAGAAGGCCAGGGGCTCGTGGACCTTGAACCAGGCGATGCGGAAGGCCATCATCACGTAGGCCACGGCGTGGGCCTTGGGGAAGAGGTAGGCTATCTTCCGGCAGGACTCGATGTACCAGTCCGGCACGCCCAAATCGCGCATCTGCTGCTCGGCGTCCCCGGGGAATTCCCCGCTTTTTTTCACCTTGCCCTTGCGCACCGCCTCCATGGTCTTGAAAGCCAGAGAGGGCTCCATGCCCTTGGAGATGAGGTAGAGCATGATATCGTCCCGGCAGCCCACGGTCTCATTGACGGTGGCGATGCCGTTGACGATGAGGTCGT
The DNA here is from genome assembly GCA_018711755.1 of Candidatus Limivicinus faecipullorum. GTDB lineage: Bacteria > Bacillota > Clostridia > Oscillospirales > Oscillospiraceae > Limivicinus > Limivicinus faecipullorum. The sequence continues at coordinate 971 of DVHY01000110.1, forward strand.
GGATGTTCCCGGCCCACACGTCGGTGCCGTGGCTGAAGCCGGACAGGCGCACCAGGGTGTCGAACTGTTTTGGCTGGGTGTCCACCAGCATCTGGCGGGTGAAGCCGGTGCCGAACTCCGGCACGCCTATGGTGCCGGTCCTGCCGATGATGGGGTCGTCCTCCGGCAGGCCCAGGGCGGCGGGGCTGGTGAAGATGGACATGGTCTCCGGGTCGGAGAGGGATATCTTCTTTGCGTCCACTCCGGTCATGTCCTCCATCATGCGTATCATGGTGGGGTCATCGTGGCCCAGCTCGTCCAGCTTCAGCAGGTTTGCCTCCATGCAGTGGTATTCAAAATGGGTGGTTATTATATCGCTGTTGGGGTCGTCCGCCGGGTGCTGCACCGGGCAGAAATCGGTGACATCCATGTCCTGGGGAATGACCACCAGGCCGCCGGGATGCTGGCCGGTGGTGCGCTTGATGCCCACCAGGCCCAGAGCCAGGCGGTTCTCCTCCGCCTTGGTGGCGGTGATGTTCCGCTCCTCCAGATATTTCTTCACATAGCCGTAGGCGGTCTTTTCCGCCAGGGTGCCTATGGTGCCGGCCCTGAACACGTGGTCCGAGCCGAAGAGGGTCTCGGTGTATTTATGGGCCTTTGCCTGATACTCCCCGGAGAAGTTCAGGTCTATATCCGGAGTCTTCTCGTTGCCGGGGAAGCCCAGGAAGGTCTCAAAGGGGATGTCAAAGCCCTCCCGATTCATGGGTGTACCGCATTCCGGGCAGTTCTTCTCCGGCATGTCCGCCCCGCAGCCGTAGCTGCCGTCGGTGACGAACTCCGAGTGGCAGCACTTGGGGCAGACATAGTGGGGCGGCAGGGAGTTGACCTCGGTGATGCCGGACATGTAGGCCACGATGGAGGAGCCCACGCTGCCCCGGCTGCCCACCAGGTAGCCGTTCTCCAGGGAGTTCTGCACCAGCTTCTGGGCGCTCATGTAGATAACGTCGTAGTTGTGGTCCAGGATGGTGTTCAGCTCCACGTCCACCCGGTCCTGGACTATCTTGGGCGGGTTCTCCCCATAGATGCGGTGCATCTTCCCGTAGACCAGGTTTTTCAGGTCCTCGGCGGAGTGCTCTATCTTGGGGGGGAACAGGTCCTTGGGCAGCAGCTCTATCTCCTCCACCTGGTCGGCAATGGAGCGGGTATTGGTGATGACCACTTCCTCCGCCACTTCTTTGCCCAGGTACTCGAACTCCTTGAGCATCTCCTCAGTGGTGCGGAAGAAGATGGGGCAGCTCCTGTCTGCGTCGGAGAACTTCTTGGCCGCCTGGAGTATCTTCCGGTACTGCTCGTCCTCGGCGTCCAGGAAGTGGACGTCGGAGGCGGCTATCACCGGCTTATTCAGCTCCCGGCCTATGCGCAGTATGGTGCGGTTGTAGTCCTGCAATACGGACACGTCGCTGACCACGCCGTTGTCCACCAAAAAGCCGTTATTGCAGATGGGCTGTATCTCCAGATAGTCATAGTACTTGGCTATCTTTTTAAGCTCCTTGTCGCTGGCGCCCTTCATCACCGCCCCGTAAAGCTCGCCCATGCCGCAGGCCGAGCCCACCAGGATGCCCTCCCGGTGCTGGTTCAGCAGGCTCTTGGGTATGGTTGGGCTGCGGTGGAAGTATTTCAGGTAGGACTGGGATATCATCTCATAGAGGTTTTTCAGTCCCTTGCGGTTTTTAACCAGCAGTATCATGTGGTAGCTCTTGGCCACGTCGGTGCGGCGCAGGGAGTGGTACACCGTCTCTATATCGTCCACGGTCTTGGCTCCCTGGCGGGCCAGCATGGGCAGGAATTTCTCCATCATCCGGGCCACCACCATGGCGTCGTCGCTGGCCCTGTGGTGGTTGAACTGGGGCAGTCCCAGGTGGTTGGAGACTATGTCCAGCTTGAAGCGCTTCAGCTCCGGCAGCAGGGCCTGGGACAAAGCCAGAGTGTCCAGGAACACCGGGGAGAACTTCAGTCCCTGGCGTATGGCGGCGGCGCTCATGAAGCCCACGTCAAAGTGGGCGTTGTGGGCGATGATGGGCCGGTCCCCGATGAAGTCCATGAACATCTCCATGGCCTCCTTCTCCCTGGGGGCCCCCGCCACGTCGCTGTCCCTTATGCCGGTGAGCTGGGTGATGTCCGGGGGGATATGCCTCTCCGGGTCCACGAAGGTGTTGAAAACTTCCTTTATCTCTCCCCCGGAGAAGATGACGGCGCCTATCTCCGTCATTCGGTCGGTCTGGGCGTTGAGGCCGGTGGTCTCTATATCGAAGGCCACGAACTCCGTGTCCAGGGGCAGCTTGCTCTTGCCTATGACGGCGCTGTTGCCGTCCATGTCGTTTACGAAGTAGCACTCCAGGCCGTAGATTATCTTCACCCCGTGCTTCTTCCCCGCCTTCCACATATCCGGGAAGGCCTGGGCCACCCCGTGGTCGGTGACGGCTATGGCGGGCATGCCCCAGTAGGCCGCCCGCTTGACGATGGCCGCAGGGTCCGTGAGGGCGTCCAGCGCCGAAAAGCGGGTGTGCACATGCAGCTCTACCCGCTTCACCGGGGCCTTGTCCGGCCGTATATAGGCCTTGCCCTTCATTATGTTCCTGGGGTCCAGCACCATGTCCTCATCGTACTTGGAGTAGATGATCTCACCCTGGGCGATGATATGGTCCCCCGGGTTTATGCTGTCGATTATGCTCTGGTCGTCCTCGGAGCGGAGGAAGCGGGAGATGCGGATGGAGTTGGTCCGGTCGGTGATGTCAAAGCACAAGACCGCGCTGCCCCGTTTCTGGAGCCGCCGGCTGGTCACCGCCACCACGTCCCCCTCCACCGTGACCTTGCCGGACTCCAGGCTGAGGGTGTTCATGGGCACCGGCCTCTGCTTTATGGCCCGGCCCATGAGCACATCCCCCTTGGGGGGGCCGCCGGGAGCCGGGGCCGTGGCGGCGGCCGCCGCCGTGGAGGCCAGCTTCACTTTCGGATAGTCCGGCACCAGGCCCACGCCGCTCAGGCCATAGTCCTCCTTCAGCCTCTGGCTGATGGAGGAGATGTCCACCGGGGAGGGCATGGCGGGAAACCAGGCGCAGACCGTGAGCATCAGCTCTGCCAGGTCCACCTGCACGTCGGTGACATAGGCTTTCTCCAGTCCCCCGGCGCAGCTTTTTATATCCTCACAGCCGGGGAAGATGGTGAGAAAGGGAGTGTGCTCGCTCATGCCCGCTCCCCGTCTTTCTCTATAAGCTCCACCAGCCGCTCGCAAAGCTCCTCATAGGGATATGTACCCAGCACCCGGCCCTTCTTGAAGATAAGGCCCTTGCCCTTGCCTCCGGCTATGCCGTAGTCCGCCTCCCGGGCCTCCCCGGGGCCGTTGACCACGCAGCCCATCACCGCCACGGTGATGTCCCTGGGCATGTCCTTCACCCGCTGTTCCACCTGGCCTGCCAGGCTTATCAGGTCTATTTCCGTCCTGCCGCAGGTGGGGCAGGAGACGAATTTCACCCCGCCGGGGCGCAGTCCCGCCGCCTTCACTATGGCGATGCCGGCGCTGACCTCCCGCACCGGGTCTGCGGTGAGGGAGACTCTTATTGTATTGCCTATGCCCTCGCAGAGCAGGGTACCTATGCCCACGGCGGACTGGATAGTGCCGTTCCACTCGGTGCCGGTCTCGGTGACGCCCAGGTGCAGGGGATAGGGAAAGACCTCCGCCGCCAGCCGGTAGGCGGCCACGGTGAGGGGCACGGAGGAGGCTTTCATGGATATGCAGATATCCGTGAAGTCATACTTCTCCAGCAGCTGCGCATGGCCCTTTGCGCTCTCCACCAGGGCCTCCGGGCAGGGGTGTCCGTACTTCTCCAAAAGCCGGGGCTCCAGGCTCCCGGCGTTTACGCCTATGCGTATGGGTATGCCGTGGCGGCGGCAGCTCTCCGCCACGGCCTTCACGTTCTCCTGGGCGCCGATGTTGCCGGGGTTAATGCGTATCTTGTCGATGCCCCGCTCCGCCACCTCCAGAGCCAGGCGGTAGTCGAAGTGGATATCCGCCACCAGGGGCACCCGCACCTGTTCCTTTATCCGGGAGACGGCCCTGGCGGAGTCCATGTCCGGGATGGCTATGCGCACGATGTCCGCCCCGGCGGCCTCCATGGCCTTTATCTGCTCCACGGTGGCCTCTACATCCCAGGTCTTGGTGTTGCACATGGTCTGGACGGAGACGGGGGCTCCGCCGCCTATCTCCACCCCGCCCACTTTGATTTTCCTGACTGTATCTCTTTTTTCCATCATGTCGTCACTATCCTGAATATATCGTTGAACATTACAAAAACCATCAGCGCCAGCAACATCATCATGCCGGCGGCGTGGATATATCCCTCATATTTGGGGTTGAGCTTGCGGCGGCTCACCGCCTCAATGACGCAGGTCACCAGCAGCAGGAATATCCTGCCGCCGTCCAGGGCGGGAATGGGTAGCATGTTCATGAGGGCCAGGTTCACCGCAATGAAGGCCCCGAAGTAGAAGATGCTGAACAGGGCGTCGGAGGTGGACTCCGCGCTCTCCCCGGTCTCGGCCATCATCCCCACGATGCCCACGGGGCCGGCCATATCATCCACGCCCACATTGCCCTTCACCAGCTCGCTCAGGCCCATCCAGACCCAGCGTCCGAACTCCATGGTGGTGTTCCAGGCGTAGCGCAGCTTCACCGGGAAAGTAGCCTCCTCGGTGCCCATGGAAAAGCCGTAGAGCTTCTGGCTCTCCCCCTCGTACTCCACGGGGACGAAATAGAAGTCCTCCAGCTCCACCTTTTCCCCGTCCCGTATGACAACGATGTCATAGGTGCCGTCGCCCTGGCTGAGGAAGTCGGTGACGTCCTGGTACTGGTATATCCTGTGGCCGTCTATGCTGTAGAAGCGGTCACCCAGCTGCAGGGCCTCCTCCCCCTGATAGGGGCAGTCCTCCCGGAACTGGGCGATCACCGGGGCCCAGAAGGCCACGGCGTTCCAGTAGAGGATAAGGACGATAACGAAGCCCAGCAGGAAGTTCATGAAGGAGCCTGCCGCCAGGATAAGCACCCGTTTCCAGGCCGCCTGGTTGGTGAAGGCCCGGGGCTCGTCGCTCTCCTGGTCCTCCCCGGCCATGGCGCAGAAGCCCCCGAAGGGCACCGCCCTCAGGGAGTATACCGTCTCCCCTTTCTGCTTTTGCAGCAGGGCCGGCCCCATGCCCACGGCAAATTCCTCCACCTTCACTCCGCAGAGCTTTGCCACGGTGAAATGGCCCAGTTCATGGACGATGACCAGAACTCCGAACAGCAGTATTGCAAGGATGACATAAACAATGCTCATTTAGAAAAATTCTCCAAAACATAGGTTCTGGCGGCGGCGTCCGCCTCCAGGATGGTCTCCAGATCCGGCGCTTTCACCACCCCCACTTTTTCCACGGCGGAGGCGGCGGCGTCGTATATGCGGTTGTAGCCCAGCTGCCGCCGGAGGAACATGCCCACCGCCGCCTCGTTGGCGGCGCTCATGACGCAGGGGGCGGTGCCGCCCAGGCGGGCGCAGTCCATAGCCAGCTTCAGGCAGGGGGTCTTCTCAAAGTCCGGGGCCTCGAAGCTCAGGTCTCTGAGCTTTGTAAAGTCCAGGCGGCTGAACATGGAGGGGCAGCGTTCCGGGTAGGTGAGGGCCAGCTGTATGGGCAGCCCCATGTCCGGCACCCCCAGCTGGGCGATAACGGTGCCGTCTATCAGCTCTACCATAGAGTGTATGACGCTTTGTGGGTGGATTACCACCTGGATGTCGTCGGGGGTGACGGAGAACAGGTGCATGGCCTCGATAAATTCCAGGCCCTTGTTCATCATGGTGGCGCTGTCCACGGATATCTTGGCCCCCATGTGCCAGTTGGGATGGGCCACCGCTTGCTCGGGAGTCACGTCCTCCAGCTCCGCCCGGGCTTTCCCCCGGAAGGGCCCGCCGGAGCCGGTGAGCAGTATCTTTTTAAGCTCCCCCTTTTTCCGGCCCATAAGACACTGGAACACGGCGGAATGCTCCGAGTCCACGGGGACTATCTCCGCCCCCTTCTCCCGGGCTCTGGCCATGACGATGTCCCCGGCGCAGACCAGGGTCTCCTTGTTGGCCAGGGCTATGCGCTTTCTCTCGTCTATGGCCGCCAGGGTGGGTCTGAGCCCCACGGAGCCGGACACGGCGGTGACCACGCAGTCCGCCTCCTCCAGGGTGGCGGCCTCGATGAGGCCCTCCATGCCGGAGCCCACACGGATGTCCGTGTCCGCCACGGCAGTCTTGAAAGCCTTTGCCGCCTCCCGGTCGTACACCGCCACGAAGGCCGGGTGCAGCCGCCGGGCCTGCTCTTCCAGCATATCTATCTTCCGGTGTGCGGTGAGAGCGGCCACCCTTATGCCGGTGTGCTCCGCCACGGCAATGGTCTGGCGGCCTATGGAGCCGGTACAGCCCAATACGGATATGGATTTTACCATAATATTTTCCTCTTTATTTATACAAATTATAGCTAAACCTTTAAAGTTTTCAGATAGGCCTTGTGCTCGGGGCTGACCCGGAAGCTCTCCCTGGCCTTCTGTATGCTTTTGTTGTGGGTCCAGCTCTCCAGGCGGCGCCCCTCAATATACTTCACGGCGCTGTCATACTGCTTTGCCAGGGCGGTGGCGAAATACCAGGCCTGCATCATGCGCACATAGTACTCCTCTGACTTCACAGCGGCCACCAGCTCCAGATATTCCTCCCGGAAGTCCTCCTCCAGGAAATGGCTCATGAGCATGCACATGGCAAAGCGCTGAGTGTAGGCATGGGGAGAATCCAGCCAGCGGGGTATGTGTTCCAGCAGCTTCTCCTTGTCCTTTGCCAGGACCTTGGGCCCCAGCATGTCGCACACGGCCCAGTTGTCCACATAGGGCAGGAAAGCCTCCAGCTCCTCCATGCACAGCCCGAAGTCCTTGTTCTCGTTTATCAGCAGGGCCTGGAGCAGGTTCTCGTCGTGGTATTCATGGGGCAGGTCCGCCATGAACTCCGCCGCCAGGGGGCCGTTCTTCAGCTCCTTTGCCAATCTGCGCAGCTGGGGCACCCGCACCCCTATCACGGCGGCCTTGTCCACCGTGGGGATGAGGGAGGCGTTGAAGTCCCGGTACTTCTCGTCCCTGAGGGCAAAGAGTTTCTCCTGTATCTCCGTCACGGGTTTTTCACCCCTCCGTATCGCCGGTCACGGCGGTTGAATTCCGCGATGGCCTTGTCCAGTTCCTCCGGGGTGAAGTCCGGCCAGAGCACGTCGGTGAAGTAGAACTCCGCATAGGCGCACTGCCACAGCAGGAAGTTGGATATGCGCATCTCCCCGCCGGGGCGGATGAGCAGGTCCGGATCGGGGATGCCGGCGGAGTAGAGATAGCCTCCGAACTGTTCCTCGCTGAGCTCTCCCTGCACCTTGCCTTCGGCATAGTCCCGGGCATAACGCCGGGCGGCGTGGATTATCTCGTCCCGGCCGCCGTAGTTGAGACAGATGTTGGCCTGGAAGCCCTGGTAGTGCTGGCTTATCTCGTCGGTGCGGTCCACCATCTCCCGCAGCTGGGGGCTGAGCCTTGCCAGCTCTCCGAAGACCTTCATGCGTATGTGGTCCTTCTCCATGGTGCGTATGGCCTCGTCCAGGTAGCGCCACAGCAGCTTCATGATGGTGCCCACCTCTTCCTCCGGGCGTTTCCAGTTCTCGGTGGAGAAGGCATAGACCGTCAGGTATTCAACTCCGATGCTCCTGCAGTATGTAGCTATGCGCCGGAAGGTCTCCGCCCCGGCCATATGGCCCGCCGTACGGGGCAGGCCCCGCTTTTTGGCCCAGCGGCCGTTGCCATCCAGTATGATGGCAATATGGCGGGGAACCCCAGGCCCGGCCTGGCTCCCCGCCTTATTGTTGTTAATATCAGCCATATCAGATTTCCAGCAGTTCCTTTTCCTTCTTCTCGGCTATCTTGTCCAGCTCCTTGATGTAGTCGTCGGTGAGCTTCTGCACATCTTTTTCGGCTATCTTGTAATCGTCCTCGGTTATCTCCGAGGCTTTCTGCTGCTTCTTGAACTTCTCGATGGCGTCCCGGCGGATATTGCGGATAGCCACCTTGCTCTCCTCGGCGTATTTCTTGGTCTGCTTTACCAGGTCCTTGCGGCGCTCCTCGGTGAGGGGCGGGAAGACCAGGCGTATCATCCGCCCGTCGTTCTGGGGATTGAGGCCCAGGTCCGAGGCCAGGATGGCCTTTTCTATGCCCTTGAGCACGGAGCCGTCCCAGGGCTGGATGAGCAGGGTGCGGGGGTCGGGAGTGGCTATGGAGGCCACCTGCTGGATGGGGGTGGGGGAGCCGTAGTAATCCACCTGGATCTGGTCCAGCACGGCGGCGTTGGCCCGGCCCGCTCTCAGGGTGGCCAGCTGGGTGCTGAGAGACTCGCAGGTCTTTTTCATC
>DVHY01000111.1 GCA_018711755.1 Candidatus Limivicinus faecipullorum
GGAGATTCCATCTTAGAATATGTCAATAACGGTGGAACAAAAATCAAATTCAGAAAAGCTATATGCCAACTAGTCATTGATTACAACGACTATACTTCTTTTAAGCAAAGACTTGGAGCAGTATTACAGCAATTATTCCACTGATTAAATAATTTGTACTCAAATCACATAACAAGAGCCCGGAAGCCCGCATAAATGCTGGATTTCCGAGCTCCATTTTTTATTCGAATTCTATGGTGGCGGGGGGTTTGGAGGTCACGTCGTAGAGGACGCGGTTGACGCCCCGCACCTCGTTGACTATGCGCACGGAGATGCGGTCCAGCACCTCGTAAGGTATGCGGGCCCAGTCCGCGGTCATGAAGTCTGAGGTCTCCACCGCCCGCAGGGCTATGGCATAGTCATAGCTGCGGCCGTCCCCCATGACGCCTACGGAGCGCATATTGGTGAGGGCGGCAAAATACTGGCTGAGCATGGAGTCCAGTCCCGCCCTGGCTATCTCCTGGCGGAAGATGAAGTCGGCGTCCCGGAGCATTTCCAGCTTCTCCTTGCTTATCTCCCCTATGACCCGGATGCCCAGGCCGGGGCCGGGGAAGGGCTGGCGCATCACCAGATACTCCGGCAGGCCCAGCTCCCGGCCCAGCTGCCGCACCTCGTCCTTGAAGAGCATGCGCAGCGGCTCTATTATCTCCTTGAAATCCACAAAGTCCGGCAGGCCCCCCACATTGTGGTGGCTCTTTATCACCGCCGCTTCGCCCTTGCCGGACTCGATGACATCGGGATATATGGTGCCCTGGACCAGATAGTCCACCGAGCCTATCTTCTTGCCCTCCTGCTCGAAGACCCGGATGAATTCCTCCCCGATTATCTTCCGCTTCCGCTCCGGGTCAGTGACGCCGGCCAGAGCGTTCAGGAAACGCTGCTCCTCATTGCAGCGGATGAAGTTGATATCCCAGCGGGAAAAGGCCTGCTCCACCTCGTCCCCCTCGTCCTTGCGCATCAGGCCGTGGTCCACGAACACACAGCTGAGCTGGCTGCCCACCGCTTCCGCCAGCAGCGCGGCGGCTACGGAGGAGTCCACTCCCCCGGACAGGGCCAGCAGCACCTTGCCCCCGCCCACCTTGGAGCGGATATCCTCTATGGCCCGGCGCTTATAGTCGGCCATGGTCCAGTCTCCCCGGGCATGGCAGATATTGTACAGGAAGTTGCGCAGCATCCGGCTGCCGTACTGGGTATGGTTCACCTCCGGGTGGAACTGGACGCCGTAAAAGCGGCGCTTCTCGTCGCAGATGCCCACTGTGGGGCAGGCCTTAGAATGGGCCACCAGTCTGAAGCCCTGGGGCACCTTGGCCATATAGTCACCGTGGCTCATCCAGGTTATGCTCTGCTCCGGCAAATCCCTGAACAGGCTGCAGGAGCTGTCAAACCAGGTCTCGGTCTTGCCGTACTCCCTGGCGGAGTCGTCCTGGGCGGCGGTGACCAGGCCCCCCAGCTCGTGGCTCAGCAGCTGGCAGCCGTAGCATATGCCCAGGATGGGCACCCCCAGCTCATAGATGCCCCGGGCAGGATGGGGCGAGTTCTCCGCATAAACGCTGTTGGGGCCGCCGGTGAAGATTATGCCTATGGGGTCGAAGGCCTTTATCTCCTCCAGGCTCATGTCATGGGGCTTTACTTCGCAATAGACATTGCACTCTCTCACCCGGCGGGCTATCAGCTGATTGTACTGGCCGCCGAAGTCCAGTATAAGTATCTTTTGATTGTCCATACTTGCTCTCTTTTCTCAAACTTCAGTTCCGGAAAGCCCCGGCTCACTCCAGCCAGCTGGGGTAGAGCGGGTCGTTCCAGGAGAAGGAATAGGCGCTGTCCGCATAGCCGCCGAACTGCTTGCGCAGCTCCGTATATCTGGGGTGCAGCACATACTGCCAGGTGTCCAGGTTCAGGTCCACATAGCGCCAATGGCCCTCCGTGGGGTCCCCGGCAGAGGTATTTATCTCACACTCGGGAATTATCTCCTGGAGCTCCTCCACCTGGCTCCTGTCCACCGAGGTCCAGCCGCCTATCCACAGCCGCTCCAGCTTCGTAAGGCCGAAGAGGGGGCTCAGGTCCAGCTGCTCCGCCTGGGTGAGATTGCAGATGTTCAGGTGCTCCAGGTTGGTGAGATTCGCCAGGGGGCTGATATCGGTAATATATGTAGTCTGTATCTCCAGGTACTCCATCTTGGTGCAGCCCGCTATGGGGCTCAGGTCGCTGAACCAGTCCATGGCCAGGATGCACACTTCCAGATCCGGCATGTACTCCAGGAAGGAGACGTCGGTGAGAGATTCGTTATGGCCCACGTCCAGGTATTTCACCTTGGTGCAGTATTTGAGGCTCTGGGTATTCTCCGGGGTGAGCATGCCCCCCACAGAGGGCTTGGAGGCCAGGATGCGCTCGGTATCGGTACGCACGCTGTAGCAGTCCCCGAACCAGACTCGCCAGACCACTTCCACGTCAGGGAACTCGTCCCGGATAGCGGCCATCTCCTCGTTGCTCAGGCCGCAGCTGTCCATATCCAGATACTCCAGCTCCGGCATGCACCTGAGCGCCGACCTCAGCGCAGCCCCTCCGTCTTCCACGGGCATATACTTCAAATCCAGGCTCCTCTCGTCCAGGGAGGCCTCCACTCCGTACAGCTCCCCATAGTAGCTCAGTTTCAGTTCCGGGAATGAGCTGCGTATCTCCGCCACGTCCTCCCAGCCGAAGCCCTCCCGGGTCTTGCCCAGCTCTATGCTGCTGAGGTTGGGCAGGCAGGAGGCGGCCTCTATCAGGGCCGGCACATCCTCATGCTTCAGTTCAGTCATGTTCAGAGCCGCTATGTCGTTGGTGACGGTGCTGCCGTTGGGCAGAGGCACGGTATAGCGCACCGAGACCTCCGGGTGGGCCTGGGCCCAGGCATATATCTCCTTATAGCACTCGCTTCCCCGCAGGTCCGCAGCAACCAGCCCCTCCATCTCATCCAGCTTGGAGAGCTCCTGGGCAGTTATCACCATGGTAATGCTGAGTGCGTCCTGCTCCACCGTGCCCGCCTCAAACTCCACAGGCGTCGGCGCCGGTCCGCTGACCAGTCTCTGGCACCCGGTCATGCCCAATATCGTCGCCAGGGCAGCGGCCAATATCACTATAAACTGTTTCTTGTGCATTTTCCTACCTCGTCTCAAATAAAGGCTTCCTCCTCAGTATCGTAGCCCGGAAAACGGGGCTCTTTTTCCGCCTCGGTTCACTCAAGGCCGTAAACCTCTTTGCCAAACATCCCCGCATACTCCGCCGGGGCCGGGTCGCCGCACTTGGGGTCCAGCCAATAGAAGCTGTATTCCTGATAGTTGTAACCCATCTGCTCCCTCAAAAGCTCGTGGCGGGGCACCCAGTAATATTTGGGCTCCTCCGGGTCATAGGCGGAATACCTCCAGGCTTCGCCGTGGGGGTCGTTGGTGGTGGTATTTATATCGCAGTCAGGCAGGGACTCCCTCAGCTTCGTCACCTGGTCTTCGGGGATGGGGGTGTTGCAGCCTATCCACAGCCGCTCCAGCTTGCTGAGGCCGTAGAGCGGCGAGGCGTCGGTGATGTTCTCCTGATTGCATATATTCAGGTGGGCCAGATTGGTCAGCCCTGCCAGGGGGCTCAGGTCGCTGATATTGGTCTCCTGAATCTCCAGATATTCCATATTGGGGCAGTTGGCCAGGGGGCTCAGGTCGCTGATATCGGTCATGGCGATTATCAGCACCTCCAGCTCCGGCATGGTGGAGACAAAGGACAGGTCGCTGAGATCGTCGTTATGGCCCAGGTCCAGGTACTTCACCTTGGTGCAGTACTGCAGCACGGACGCATCGCTTATCATGCCACCCACCGTGGGCTTGGAGGCCAGGATACGCTCCACATCGGTGCGCACGCTGTAGTTCTCACCAAACCAGATGCGCCACACCACTTCCACATTGGGGTTTTCATCCCGTATCTGCGCCATGGCCTCGTTGGATACTCCGCAGTAGTCCATATCCAGATATGTACAGTTTCTCATGAGGGGCAGGATCTTCCTTATCTCTTCCCCCTCGTCCGATATCTCCGTATGGTTGAAGTCCAGGCTCTCGGCGTTCAGGTTCAGCTCCTGGCCGTAGAGGCTGAAGCTGAAGTTCAGCGCCGCATTGGGACAGGCCTTGGCCAGCATGTTTATATCGTCCCAGCTGAGATCGCTGCTGCTCTGGCTGCCCAGCTTTACCTCCTCCAGTTCCGGCAGGCAGGCCAGCACAGCCGCAGCTTCCGTCAGCTGTTCCGGCTCAGAGCCAAGGCTGCTCAGATCCACGCTCCTGGTGTCCGGCTCCACGCTCTGGCCCAGAAGGTCCAAAGTAAAGTCAAAGCCCACGTCGGGAAGGGCTGTCCGCAGGGCGGCCACATCCTCCAGGCTAAGGCCCGAACCGTCGCCTCCCACGTTGCCCAGGCTCACGGTCTGGAGATTCGGCAGACACTTCAGGGCCCCGGCCGCCGCCTGGGCCATGCCTGCCGGCAGGCCGGACAGGTCCACTGCGGTGGTGCTGCTGTCATAGCGGCTGCCGTCGGGCAGGTCCACCGTATATTTCACCGTCACCTGGGGGTTGTCCCGGGCCCAGGCGGCTATCTCCTCATAGCAACTGCTGCCGCTGAAATCTGCCGCCTCCATTTTGTCAAAAAGATAAAGAAACTCAGTCTCCCCGCTCTCCAGGACGGCGGTGAGCATCCTGCTGTCCTGAGCGTAGCGCCCGGACGACAGCTGCACCTTCACCTCGCCGAAAAGAGGGCGGACATCGCCGGCGCCGCTGCTCTCACGCACCGGGCCGGAAAGGCCCAGAAAGGCCAGCGCCGCCACCCCCAGGATACCAGCTATGATCTTTGTCTTTTTTCCTGCTCCCATCTCAAGGCCTCCAGAAGGGCGAAGATTTACGCCGGCATTTACGCCGATGATAATACAATAGTATAGCATCATGGTTTTTTATTTGCAATAATATTTGCCCGTACTCTGCGCCGCTTTGCTTTTTATGCCACTATACTTCGCCGGCGCTTCCAGGTTCCTGCCTCTGTGCGAAATGCCACGGTAAAAACAGGCTGGACGAAG
>DVHY01000112.1 GCA_018711755.1 Candidatus Limivicinus faecipullorum
GCGTGTTGCCTTTCCAGGCGTTTTGGCCCATTAAACCCACATCTCTTATAAGGGATGCCGATTTGAATCTGCGGATTGCAGGCCTCCCGGCCTACAAAAGCTGGACGTTGGAAGCAGTGAAACAGGACTTAGGCGACCCACCTGCTCTTATGTGCAGGTTATAATTGGGCCGGCACGGCATTTGCGGGGTACTCTCCGGAGCTCAGCTCCGGGGAGTTTTTTGTTTTAAAGGACCTCCCTCCCCCGGACGGGGAGAAAGCGCACCCGCCCCATGCCCGCCGGCGGCGGGGCGCCCGCCTCCCCGGCGCCTGAGGGAAGGAGACATAAATTTTCCCCGGCTCCGCTAAGGAGCCGGGGAAAATTCTGTTCAGCCCGCCTGAGGCAGTTCTATGCTCTCCACATCATTGAAGCCGGTGATATCCACGGTAGTGGGCAGACTGTTGATCTTCAGGCCGGAGAGGAGGGTGCTCTGGGAGCTGTCCAGCAGGTACTGCAGGAGGGAAGCCAGATCGGCGCTGAGGCGCACCGGGCTGCCGTCTTCCTCGGCTATCCAGACAGTCAGCTCCATATCGTCAATGGCGCTGCCGCTTTCGGCCTGGGCCGCCCCCAGGGCATCAGAGAGCAGGGAGCCGGGTATCTTCAGGATGAAGGGGCGGCAGAGCACGCCGTTCACCGTCCCGCTGTCGCCGATGCTGAGAGCCTCAGGGTCGTCCTGGAGCAGGTTCAGCACGGCCTCCACATCCAGACTCTCCTCCCGGCCGGAGCCGCCGGCCAGCGGAATGCCGGTGCTGAACCAGAGGGTGTTTTCACCCTCTCCAAGGCCCAGCATCAGCTGCAGCCCGCCCTCCTGGGAATATAGGTAGACAGGCAGCTCCAGGGTCCCCAGCTTGCCCATATCCACGCTCAGGTCCATATACAGCGTGCCGGGGTCCACTATGCAGCTGCAATCCGCCCGGATAAGGGCCTGTACAGGCAGGGAGGCCACCGAGGCGTCCAGATCGCCCTCCGCCGTAAAGCTCAGGCTGTCCATCCCGGCGACCTGGCGGTAGGCCCGCTTCACGATCAGCATCTCGCTCAGCCCCATGCTGCATGCGCTGAGGCCCAGAGCAAGGGCAAAGACAAGGAGCAGAGCCGCGGCCTTTACTGATTTTTTCTTCATTGATTTCATCCTTCCCAAAAAATTTTTCCTTTGACTGTCAGACGAAGATAAGAGCCCCCATGTTCCATTGCTTGGCTGGCTGCGCCTGAGTTCTTTACAGTATATTAAAACAGGCCGAGGAATTTTCCTCAGCCTGTCAGTTTGTCAAAAAGTCCGAGAGGACTTTTTCGACAAAATCAGCACGGCCGGGAATCTTCCCGGCCGTGCTGATTTGGGTTATGTTCTGAACGCTTTCCGCAGGCCGCATTTACACGACGCCCTGGGCCATCATGGCCTCGGCCACCTTCAGGAAGCCGGCGACGTTGGCGCCAACCATCAGGTCGCCGGGTTTGCCGCACTTGACGGAGGCGTCGTAGCAGGCTTTATAGATGTTCTTCATGATGCCCTGGAGTTTTTCGTCCACTTCCTCGAAGCTCCAGCTCAGACGCATGGAGTTCTGGGTCATCTCCAGGCCGGAAGTGGCCACACCGCCGGCGTTGGAGGCCTTGCCGGGGGAGTAGAGCAATCCGCTGCTCTGTATCAGGGCTATGGCTTCGGGAGTCAGAGGCATGTTGGCGCCCTCGAAAACGCCCATGCAGCCGTTGGCGATGAGGGACTTGGCGCCCTCCACATCCATCTCATTCTGGGAGGCGCAGGGCAGGGCCACGTCGCACTTGACTTTCCATATGTTCCTGCAGCCCTCCACATATTCAGAACCGGGGACCTCATTGGCATAGACGCTTATTCTGGCCCGGCGCTTCTGCTTGATGTCGAAGAGCTTTTTCAGGTCTATGCCCTTGGGGTCGTAGACATAGCCCTGGGAGTCGCTCATAGCCACCACCTTGCCACCCAGCTGGGTGCATTTTTCGGCGGCGTACTGGGCCACGTTGCCGGAGCCGGAGACCACCACGGTCTTGCCCTCAAAGCTGTCGCCCTTCAGGTGCTTGAGAGCCTCGGCGGCGTAGTAGCACAGTCCGTAGCCGGTGGCCTGGGTGCGGGCCAGAGAGCCGCCGAAGGTGAGACCCTTGCCGGTGATGACGCCGCCCTCGAAGCGGTCCACTATACGTTTATACTGGCCGTACATGTAGGCCACCTCCCGGCCGCCCACGCCGATATCCCCGGCGGGGGTGTCGGTGAACTGGCCGATGTGACGGTAGAGCTCTGTCATGAAGCTCTGGCAAAAGCGCATGACTTCCGCCTCGCTCTTGCCCTTGGGGTCGAAGTCGGAGCCGCCCTTACCGCCGCCCATGGGCAGGGTGGTGAGGGAGTTTTTCAGTACCTGTTCAAAGCCCAGGAACTTGATGACCGAGAGATTGACAGAGGGATGGAAACGGAGCCCGCCCTTGTAGGGGCCGATGGCGGAGTTGTATTGGACGCGGTAACCCCGGTTCACACGGGTCTTTCCGCTGTCGTCCACCCAGGGCACCCGGAACTCGATGACCCTCTCCGGCTCCACAAAGCGCTCCAGCAGACCGACGGCTTCCCATTCGGGATGCTGATCCACTACCAGCTCCAGGGATTCAAACACTTCCCTGACAGCCTGGAGGAACTCCGGTTCATGGGCGTCTCTGTGTTCCACTTCTGCGTAGACCCGATTGAGATACTCGCTTTTGAACATGACACAACCTCCTCTGAAATATTTATATTTTCCCGAAGGATTTTACTGACGTTTTAAGGCCCCGGCGGAAGGGAGAAAATACCGGACCGCCGGGGCTGGGCTCATTTGAGTTTTTCCAGGTCTTTCAGGAACAGGGCGCTCTCCGCATCGGAGGGGATGAGGAAACCGCTGCGGGGGGAGACGGTAAAGGCCTCCACCGCCGGGCCGTCCATCAGGCAGGAACGCTTGAACTGCTGGGAGAAGTAGCGTTTGCAGTAGCTGGTGAGCCAGCGGACCAGCTCCTCGTCGCTGAAGTCCTTGCCGTAGGCCTGCTTTGCCAGACGGAAGGTCTTCTCCGGGGAGAAGCCCCGGATCATTATCATATGGGTGAAGAAGTCCTGAAGGCTGTAGGAGCCCACGGCCTCCTCGCTCTTCTGCTCTATCATGTCGTCGTGGATGGGCAGCAGTTCCGGGGTCACCGGGCAGTCCAGCACGTCGTAGAGGGCGGCTTTCAGCACCTTGTCCTGGGTGCCGTCGGCCACGTAGCGCACATTGGCCCTCACCTGGGTCTTGGTCAGGCCCAGGTTCACGTCGTACATGCTGGTGTGGTCCCCGTTGTAGGTGCACCAGCCGTCCACAAATTCGCTCAGGTCCTCGGTGCCCACGTCCAGGCCGTTGACCTTGTTGGCGATATCCATGAGCACCTGGGTGCGTTCTCTGGCCTGGGCGTTCTCATAGGCCACGGAGTAGTCGTCATGGGCATGGCCGATATCGTCAAAGTGCTGGTACACGGCCTTGCTTATGTCTATGACCCGCACCTCACAGCCCAGCTGCTCGGCCACAACGATGGCGTTGGATTTGGTGCGGGAAGAGGTGCCGAAGCAGGGCATGGTGCAGGCCACCACGTTCTGGGAGGGCAGGCCCATCTTCTTTACCGCCATGGAGCTGACTATAACCGCCAAGGTGGAGTCCACGCCGCCGGAGATGCCCACCACGCAGTGGTCCAGGCCGGCGTACTCCATGCGCTTTACCAGGCCGGAGACCTGGATGTCCAGCATGCGGCGGCAGTACTCGGGGAGCTTGGCCTTGTCGGCGGGGAGATGGGGGTGCCTGGGGAAGCTGCGGGTCAGCTGGGTGACTTCCTCTTTCACGCCCCAGGGGCAGACGATGTGGGGATAGTCTCCCACGTCGAACTGGCCGTCGGCACGGCGCAGGTTCATGAGGTATTCAATATCCAGCTCGCTGACGGCCAGACTGTTTTCCCGCTCGTCCCGGGCGAGTATCTCCCCGTTTTCCGCCACCAGGCAGAGCCCGGAGTAGACATTGTCGGTGCTGCTCTCCCCTTTGCCGGGGGCGGCCATGACCATGCCGCAGCGCAGACGCCGGGACATGAAGCGGATGTTAAGCTCCGCCTCGTCGGTGGAGGAGACGGTCTCGGGGAAGGCGGCCATCTGGGCTATCACCGTGGCCCCGGAGAGAGCGTGGCACAGGGAGGGGGGAGTGACGCTGTCCATATCCGCACCCAGCTCCACCGCCACGGACAGTCCGGGGATCAGCTGGTTTTCAAAGAGCATGTCGGTAAAGAGGGTGACGCTCTCGCCGCCTATTATGACTTCCGTCTCCTCCTCGTCGGGAACGGCGAAGAGGCTGCCGTCCACATTGCCGCGGGGCACCAGCCCCAGCAGCTCCCCGCCGCAGATGGCGGCGGCGCAGCTGTAGAGCCGGGAGCCCACGGCTAGGGGCAGGCCCACGAATATCAGCATATCCATGCCGGCGGTGGCTTTTACTATCTTCAGCAGAGCCTCCTTGGCGCCCTCCAGGATGACCCGGTGGCCGATAAGGTCGTAGCAGCTGACGCCGGTGATGCTCAGCTCCGGGAAGACCAGGAGCTTCACGCCCTTTTCACCGGCCTCTTTTATACATTCTATTATCCTGCCGGCATTATAGTCGGCGTCCGCTACTTTTATCACAGGTGAAGCGGCGGCAACCTTAATAAAACCATGCTTCATTGTATTTCTCCTGAATCAAAGTTCAAATCAGAATTTTATCCTCTGGCTGATATATTCCTTAACTTCGCTGATGGGGATGCGTACCTGCTCCATGCTGTCCCTCTCCCGGACGGTGACGCAGTGGTCGGCCTCGTCGGTGTCGGTGCCCACGGTGTTGAAGTCAAAGGTTATGCAGAAGGGGGTGCCTATCTCGTCTTCCCGGCGGTAGCGTTTGCCGATGGAGCCGGTCTCGTCGTAGTCGCACATGAAGTCCTTGCTCAGCTCGTTGTACAGCTCCATAGCCGGGCCGGTGAGTATCTCCTTCTTGGACAGAGGCAGCACGGCGCACTTGAAAGGCGCCAGGGCCGGATGCAGGTGCAGCACGGTGCGCACGTCGTCGTTGCCCTTCTTGTCCTGGCCCACCACCTGCTCGTCGTAGGCGTCGCAGAGGACGGAGAGCACGGTGCGCTCCACGCCCAGGGAGGGCTCGATGACATAGGGGATGTAGTGCTCGTTCTGCTCCTGGTCATAGTAGGTGAGATCCTGGCCGGACACGGTCTGGTGCTGGGTCAGGTCGTAGTCGGTACGGTCGGCCACGCCCCACAGCTCGCCCCAGCCGAAGGGGAAGAGGAACTCAAAGTCGGTGGTGGCCTTGGAGTAGAAGCACAGCTCCTCCGGGTCGTGGTCCCGGAGCCGCAGGTTCTCGTCCTTCAATCCGATGGAAAGCAGGAACTTGTGGCAGAAGCTGCGCCAGTAATCGAACCACTCCAAATCGGTGCCGGGCTTGCAGAAGAACTCCAGCTCCATCTGCTCGAACTCCCGGACGCGGAAGATGAAGTTGCCCGGGGTGATCTCGTTGCGGAAGCTCTTGCCTATCTGGCCGATGCCGAAGGGCAGCTTGCGCCGGGTGGTGCGCTGGACGTTGACGAAGTTGGTGAAGATGCCCTGGGCGGTCTCGGGGCGGAGGTAGACGGTGTTCTTGGCGTCCTCGGTGACGCCCTGGAAGGTCTTGAACATCAGGTTGAACTGGCGGATGTCGGTGAAATTGTGCTTGCCGCAGGTGGGGCAGGGGATGTTGTGCTCTTCCACGAAGTCCTTCATCTCACTTTGGGAGAAAGCGTCGATAGGCTTGGGGAGGGCGAAGCCGGTGTCATTGCACCAGTCCTCGATGAGTTTATCGGCACGGAAACGCTCGTGGCACTCCCGGCAGTCCATCAGGGGATCGGAGAAGCCGCTGAGGTGGCCGGAGGCTACCCAGGTCTGGGGATTCATGAGGATGGCGGCGTCCAGGCCCACGTTATAGGGATTTTCCTGAACGAACTTTTTCCACCAGGCTCTCTTGATGTTGTTTTTCAGCTCCACGCCCAGAGGGCCGTAGTCCCAGGTGTTGGCAAGGCCCCCGTAGATTTCGGAACCGGCAAAAATAAATCCCCGGTTCTTGCACAGGGCCACGATTTTTTCCATTGTCTTTTCTGTGTTTTTCATTTTACTTCCTTTCCTCCGGCTGGCTGCCGGAGAGATGTGCTGAGTTTTTTTGCACACTCTTAACATCTTTAAATATAC
>DVHY01000113.1 GCA_018711755.1 Candidatus Limivicinus faecipullorum
TCGGAGGTATTATAATTCCCTTGTATAATGAGAGGCAGGGTTGAAATATGAAGAAAATGGTGATTCTCATAGGCAACTACGGTTCCGGCAAGACGGAGATCGCCCTGAACATGGCAGTTATGGCCGCCTCGGAGGGCAAGCGCACCCAGGTCATCGACCTGGACAGGATAAACGACTATTTCCGCATGTCCGACCATGTGAAGCTGCTGGAGGAGAAGAAGGTGGACATCGTCTCCCCCACCTTTGCAGGCCAGGGCGTGACCCAGAGCAGCGTGTCCGCCGCCGTAGCCTCTGCCTTTGCCCAGGACTGGGACCTGGTCATCTTCGACGTGGGAGGGGACCCGGCGGGGGCTCTGTCCCTGGCCCGGTACCACCAGGATTTTGCGGCCATGCCCAAAGGCCAGGTGGAGGTCTACGACATCGTGAACGTCTTTCGCCCCATGTCCGAGAGCCCGGAAAAAATAATGAAGCTGAAAGCCGAGATGGAGGGCTTTGCCCGGCAGGAAGTCACCGGCTTTATAAATAATTCCAACCTGCTGAACTATGCCAGCGCAGAAGACCTGCGCCGGGGATATGAGGTGCTGCGGGAGACCTCTCTCATGTCCGGCATCCCCGTGGTCCACACCACCGGCCGCCGGGAGTATCTGGAAGAGTTTCTGGCCGACGGCCGGGACGCGGCCTTCATCGGCGTGCCCATTGCCCTGGATACCTACATGCACCGCAGCTGGGACAGCTTTGCCTACGGCGGCATATAATCTGTGAAACAGGAGACGGAAAAAATGAAAAACTGCTGTGAAGACATCTTCGCTCCTGGCCTGAGGACGGCAGCGGCGGCCGCCGCCGGGCTGCTGCTGGCGCTGTATCCCGCCCAGAGCGCATACATATTGGTGAAGGCTGCCGCCGCTCTGAGCCTGTTTTATTTCCTGTTCAGGCTGCTGGGCTGGCCCGGTCTCAGACGCAGCGGCGCCGGCACTGTCCCGGGGCTGGTCCTGGCCCTTCTGGGGCTGGGCCTTGGCCTGCTGTTTTTCCTGCACCCCAGGCTGTTCTGGGTCCTCGGACTTTCGGCCGCCGCCGTGCTGCTGATACTCTACGGGCTGCTGCGCATACCCATGATATGGGAGATCTGGTCCGCCGGAGCGGCCGCCCGGTTGTCCGGCATACTGTGGGCGCTGCTGCCTCTGGCGGCAGGGGCGCTGCTGCTCTTCTTCCCCGCTCAGGCCGCCCTCATACTTATCCGCCTGTGCGGCCTGCTGATGTGTATACTGGGACTGTGGCACGCCGTCTCAAGCCTCCTGTCAGGCAGCGGTCTCCTTTGATTTTTTTGCCTGAGCCAGAAATTTCCTTTTGTTGTTAAGCCTCCTGCGGTAAATACTAATAAGCAGAGCCCCGGCGGCAGAAAGTCTGCCTTCCGGGACACAAGGGAGGTTTTTTCAAATGATAGAACAGGATACCATAAGATTGCTGAGGGAGTGCGACTCCGGGGTGAAAATGGGCGTGAGCTCCATAGACGAGGTGCTGGATTACACCCGCTCGGAGCTTTTAAAGCGCAGTCTGGTGGACTGCAAGATAAAGCATGAGCAGCTCAGCGGGGATATAGAAAAGCAGCTCTGCCGCTTCCGGGACCAGGGCAAGGAGCCCAGCCCCGTGGTGAAGGGCATGTCCTGGATAAAGACCAACGCCATGCTGGCGATGGACCAGTCGGACCAGACCATAGCGGAGCTGATAACCGACGGCTGCAACATGGGTGTCAAGTCCCTCAGCCGCTATCTGAACCAATACCAGGCGGCAGACGAGAGGGCCAAGGACATCGCCAAAAAGCTGATAGCCCAGGAGGAGCAGCTGTGCGCCCAGATGCGCCCCTATTTGTGAAGCATATGTAAAAAGAGGAGAGCCGGAGAGCTCTTCTCTTTTTCATTCCCTTGACTGCCCCTTGCCATGGATGATAAACTATCGCCGGAAAAGAAAGAATGAAATCATTGCGCCGCCCCGAGCGGGGACGGAGACTAGGAGGATACCATGCGTCCAGAGACCGTGGAGCAATACGCCAAAGCCCTCAAGGCCGGCCAGAAATACTACCGGGCAGCAGTAGCCCGGGGCGGTTATCCCTATCTGCCCGTGCTGGATGAGTTCCTGGATGAAAACAGCATTGCCGCCCGGATGGACCTGGGGGTCATAAGCATACCCATGGAGCTGGTGGCCGGCACCAAGAGCGCCGGGCGCACCACCGCCCTGGCGGGCAACTTCATGCCCCTGCTGCCGGCGGACAGTGAGTTCGCCTGTAAATGGATGCTGCTGTGCGACGCTCATCTCAGCGACACGGGGATTACCGACCCCATATACTGCTTTGAGTATATGGGCCGTTTTTACGTACAGGAGGGCAACAAGCGTCTGAGCGTCATGAAGAGCTACGGCGCGGCGCTCATCTCCGCCCACGTGGTGCGCCTGGTCCCGGAATACAGCGATGACAGGGCCGTACAGATATACTATGAATTCATGCACTTTTATTCTCTGTCCCGGCTCTACGGCGTAGCCCTTCGGCACAGGGGCTGGTACGCTCGATTCCAGGCAGCTTTGGGCATGGACGAGGACCAGGTATGGACCCAGGAGGACAGGCGCAGCTTCTCCGCCGGGTATGTGCGCTTTGAGCAGGCCCTTGAAAAGGTGAACGCAGAGAAGCTGGATATCACCCCTGCCGAGGCCATACTCATTTGGCTGGAGACCTTCAGCTTTGCCGAGATAAAAGAGCTGCCCATGCCGGAGCTTACAAAGAAGCTTAACAGCATATGGCCGGATATCAAGGCCAAGATCCAGGAGGCCATAGCCGTCAGCACCGAGCCGGAGGAGAAGGACCAGAGCTTTTTGGCCAAACTCCTCAGCATGGGCCATAGCTACCACATAGATATTGCCTTTATATACGGCTTTGACCCCAAGCACAGCGCCTGGACCCGTGCCCACGACCACGGCAGGGAATACCTGGAGGAAAAGCTGGGCGACAAGGTGAGCATAAAGCTCTACAATGCCTTTGACAAAGACTATTACGCCGCCATGGAAAAGGCGGTCAGGGAGGGAGCCAAGCTCATCTTTGCCACCACTCCCCTGATGATAGACGACTGCCGACGTATAGCTGTGGAGTACCCGGACGTGAAGGTCCTGAACTGCGCCCTGGCCCTGCCTTACGCCGGAGTGCGGATGTACTACAGCCGCATATACGAGGGTAAGTTCATCACCGGCGCAGTGGCCGGGGCCATGGCCAAGGAGGACATTATAGGCTATGTCTCCAACTACCCCATCGTGGGGGAACCCGCCAGCATAAACGCCTTTGCCCTTGGCGTGAAGCTCACCAACCCCAGAGCCAGGATAAAGCTGCGCTGGTCCTGCGTGGAGCCCCAGCCGGTGTGGGAGCTGATAAACAGCGGGATAACAGTTATCTCTAACCGGGACGCCACAAATTCCAGCAATCCCCACTGGGCTTTGGAATGGGGCACCTACCGGCTCCAGGAGGACGGCTCCATGCTTCCGCTGGCTGTGCCCTGCTGGACCTGGGGCAAGCTCTATGAGCAGATAGTCCTGAGTATCTTCAACGGCAGCTGGGCAAACGTGCCTCAGAGTAAAGCCATAAATTATTGGTGGGGCATGAAGAGCGGGGTAATAGACGTGCAGCTGAGCGACACCCTGCCCGACGGAGTGAGGAGCCTTGCGGAGATACTGAAGCAGGGAATCGTAGACGGCTCCGTAGAGCCCTTTTACACAAGGATAGTGGACCAGGCCGGGCGGGAGATGAACGACGGCAACCGGCCCCTGACCCCCGAGGAGATCATGACCATGGATTGGCTCTGCGACAATGTGGACGGCAGCATACCCTCCTTTGACCAGCTGGCCCCCAGGGCCAGGGATACGGTGCGCCTGCTGGGCATATACAGGGACAGCATCCCCCCTGAGAAGGAAGAGAAACAGCTATGAAGATACTCTTGATCTCCGATGAAGAAGACAAGTTCCTTTGGGACTACTACCGACCGGGTAATCTGAAAGGAATAGATATGATACTCTCCGCCGGGGATCTGAAGGCGGATTACCTCAGCTTTCTTGTCACCATGGCCAACCGCCCCCTGCTCTATGTCCGGGGCAACCACGACCTGAGTTATGACCGCCGCCCTCCCGAGGGCTGCCAGTGCATAGACGACAAGCTGATCACCGTAGGCGGACTGCGCATCCTGGGTCTGGGGGGCAGCATGCTCTATAACGGCGGCCCCCACCAGTACACCGAGCGGCAGATGGAGCGGCGGATAAACCGGCTCTTTTTGAAGCTGAGACGCTGCGGCGGGGTGGACATAGTGCTGACCCATGCCCCGGCAAGAGGCTACGGAGACCAGGAAAACCTCAGCCACCGGGGCTTTGAGGCCTTCCTCTCCCTGATGGACAAGTACCGCCCCCGCTACCTGGTCCACGGCCACGTCCACAAGCGTTACGGGGCCATGCAGCCCAGAGTCCTCCACTACAAGGACACCACCATCATAAATGCCTGCGGGAAGTTCGTCCTGGATACGGACGCTCCCCCCGTGCCCTCCCCCCTTCCGGGGAAAGAGCCCGGCCCCCCATCGGACTGAAAAGTTCAGGCGGCCCCTTGCGGGGCCGCCTGAACTTGAGACTGTCAAAAAACTATAGTTTTATCCAAAATAAGAGAGCAGCAGGGGAGCGCGAGGGGGCAAGGCCCGCCTCGCAGTACAATGAGCCGCCACAGAAAAGGCTTGATTTTTCAAGGCTTTTCGAGCGAAGCAGCATTTTGCCAAGGGCAAAATGCTTGGCGGGAGAAGCGCAGTCAAAAAAGCCTGTGAGGGCTTTTTTGACAAGCTGAA
>DVHY01000114.1 GCA_018711755.1 Candidatus Limivicinus faecipullorum
CAGCTTGTCGAAGAAGGTCAAGCCTTCTTCGACAAAAGGGATTGCACTACGCTCCATGCCTCGGTTGTACGCCAGAGGCGTACAATTCGACACTTCGCTCCGTGAGAAGTGTTTTCTGCGACGTACACGCCGCCGCAGAAAACGTTTGAATTTATTTTTTCGCTGCGGCGAAAAAACTCTGCGAGGCTTTTTCGACAGTCTCTGGCAGAACTGTTAAATAAGTTCCGCCATTCACCCTATTTTCTGCTCTGCTTTTTCAGGTACACCGCCAGGGCTATTCCCGCTATTACTATGACGATACCGACTACCAGGATGGCTCCGCCCATAATGTATACAGGGTTGTTGACGGCAAAGCTGTCCAGTGAGGGGCCGAAGCTGCTGTCAAACATGTCCATGGAACCGTAGCCCAGGTCGAAGCCGCTGAACATGCGCCGGGAGATGTACCTGGCCAGGAAGCCCACCAGGCTGATGCCAAGGCCGGAGACGATGACGTATACCCCAGCAAGATAGCCGTAGCGGCGAAAGAGCCTGCCCGCTATTCCGGGCAGCTGCTCCGACAGCTCCGGCCGGGCCTGGGTCGTCTCGCCGGCGGGGGAGGTTTCCTCCGCCTCTTCCGACAGCAGCCAGTCTATGCTCACATCGAAGACCTGGGAGAGCAGCCGGAGCTTGGCCACTTCCGGCTCGGCCTCCCCGGTCTCCCACTTGCTCACGGCCTGGCGGGACACTCCCAGCCTGGCGGCCAGCTCCTCCTGGGACCAGCCCGCCTTTCTGCGGCAGTTGTAAATTTTTTCAGACAGTTTCATAGGAAATTCTCCTTGTTTCAGGTTGGCTTCATTATAGCGGAAAAGCCCCCTCCGGGCAAGCGCCGCCGGCTTGAAGATCCGCAACCTGGGGTTGCGGATGGTTGCGTCCGATAAATTATGCCCGGAAAAGCGGATAAAAAATCCAGCGGCAGGGAGGACCTGCCGCTGAAACCGTCATGTGTGCTTTTATCTGCCCGCCTCGGGGAGACAGTGCATGTGGACCTGGCCCAGGACCCGGAAGCCCTCGGCGGCGGAGGACAGGCAGCGCAGTCCCATGTCAGCCGAGCGCAGCTTCAGGTACAGGGCCACGGACTTGGCCTGGCCGGAGCCCTTGGGGAACTGGGACAGATGGCAGTCGAATATGGCCCGGAACTGCTTTTCCAGGTGAGCCTTGGTCTTTACGTAGGCGCTGGGCTTTGCGGTCATGTAGTAGCACAAGGCCTGCACCGGGGCGGCGGCGGCCCCCAGCCTCTCCATTATCCCGGCGTAGGGGGCAAAGCAGCTGAGCTGCCGGGCGGCCTGGCCGCAGCGGATATGGTCGCTGTGACATTCGCTGCTGACCCAGGGGTCGGGGGCGAAGACGCAGTCGGGCTTGAAGTCCCCCATGACGGAGGCTATGCCCTCCAGAAGCTCGGTGTCATCGTAGAAGCCGCCGTCGGAGAGCCCGAGAAAGCGCAGGTCGCGCACGCCTAAGACTGCGGCGGAATCGCGGCTCTCCTCCTTGCGCAGCTCTACCAGCTCTTCCCGGCTCAGCCCCTTGGGGGCGGAGCCGTCGCCATAGCGGCCGTCGGTGCAGATGAGAAAGCACACATCCTTCCCGGCGGCGGCCAGCTTTGCCGCCGTGGCCCCGGCGCCTATCTCTATGTCGTCGGGGTGGGGGCCGATGAAAAGGTAGCGCTGGAAGCTCTCTATCTTGGGGAGGGGTGCGGCGAAAGTCAGGGCCAGACTGGTAAGGCTCATGCTTCGGCCCCGGCCTTTCTGCGGCTTTCTATCTCGCCGCATATGCGCTCGTACTCATCCTCGTCCAGCTTGTAGTGCTTCTTATAAAGTATATAGGAGAGGAACATCAGCAGCCAGGGCAGGAGGGTCATGGCGATGAGCAGGCCGGCGCTCTGGACGGAGCGGACACCCTGGAGCACCTGGGCGATCTGGCTGAGCTTGTCGGTTTCGGTGATAAGGCCCTGGGTGCAGCTCTGCTCCAGGGTAGAGATGCGGTTGGTGAAGTCGGTGACTCCCAGAATGATGTAAGTGAAGGAGGTGACGGCCACCACCAAAGCGGAGCTGAATTTGGTGATAAAGGGGCGCAGGGAGGCGATGATGGCCTCGTCCCTGGAGCCGGTCTTGTACTCGTTGTACTCCACGGTGTTGATGATGGATATCATCATAATAAGGTAGTAGCAGTACTGGCCGAAGTTGGAGAGCATGTAGCCTATGACGATGAACACGAATTTCACCGTGTTGCCGGCGGGCAGCAGCAGGCCGGGCAGGAACATAAGCACATAGCCCACAGAGGAAATTATCATCATCAGGCCCATGAGCTTTTTCCTGGTGATGTGCCGGGAGATGGCGGGGTAGAAGATCATGAGGAAGGCGGTGGCGGACATGCCCACGGTGGTGAAGAGGGAGTAGAGCCCGCCGGTGTAGCCGAACTCAAAGTATATGTAAGTGGAGCCTATGCCTCCCAGCACCAGGTTGTTGCCCAGCTGCTGGATGAGGAAGATAAGGGAGACCCACAGCAGCTGATCATTGGAGAAGATGGTGGTAAAGATCTTCTTTATGCTGATGGGGGGAGCTTTTTCCTGCATGTCGTCCCGGCGTTCCCGGGCGCCGAAGATGGTAAAGCACAGGAACAGGGGCGCCAGGAAGGCGACGGCCAGGGCGATGCGCCCGTAGGCCACCGAGGCGCTGCCGCCGATGGTGAGGGAGCCGGCGGTGAGCATGGGGATGAGTATGGAGGCGGAGGTGCCGCCTATGCCGGCCAGGAGGGTAGCCCGGGCGGTGAACTGGTTGCGGGCGTTGGCGTCGGAGCTGAGGGCGGGCACCATGCCCCAGTAGGAGATGTCGTGCATGGTGTAGGCGATGGAGTACATGAAGTACATCACGCCGAAGAACCATACGAAGCTCCAGCCCTGGAGCTTGGTGTTGAACATCAGATACACCACCAGGGAGGTAGAGAGGATGCCGATGACCAGCCAGGGCTTGAACTTGCCGTAGCGGGTGCGGGTACGCTCTATGATGTTGCCCATAATGGGGTCGTTGAGGGCGTCGAAGATGCGGGCGGCCACCATTATGGCGGTGATGGCGGTGAGTTGGGCGGCGGTGAGGAAGCGGGTGAAGAGCACGAAGGTGAGCAGCTGGCTGGTAAAGAGGTTGTATACCATGTCCCGGCCCACGGTGCCCAGGGGAAACATTATCAGGTTTTTCTTTCTCAGCTTCAGATCTTCCATGTCGTCCTCCCTCGGCTTCAGCTTCTCAGTATTTCCACCTGGCACATGGCCATGGCGGCCAGAGCGTTGTCATGGCTTTCGGGGCTGATGCCGGCGCAGCAGGCGGCGTCCACCTTTACCGGTACTTCCGGCAGGAAGGCTTTGATTATCAGGGCGTTGGAGATGACGCACACGTCGGTGCAGAGCCCTATGAGGGTGACGGAGCCGACGGGCTCTTTTCCGTTCATCTCCAGCAGGAGCTTCCCCAGTTCCACGGAGCCGAAGCCCGGCTTGTCCACCGGCTCGGTCTTCCTCAGTTCCTCCAGCTCTGGGCGTATCTGCCAGCCCTCAGTCCCCTTGATGCAGTGGGGCACCGGGAGATTTTTGCCCTCCTGGGTCTCCATGTAGTTCTCCAAATGGGTATCCCGGGTGAATATCACCGGGCCCTTAAAAGAAGCTATTTTCTCCTTTACCCCCGGAACTATGGCCTGGGCCTCCTTGGTGCCCAGGGCGCCGTCTATAAAATCGTTCTGCATGTCCACGACTATAAGTATGTCCTGCATGGCTGTCCTCTCCTTTGCTTATAATGTATCTCAGGTTTATTTCTTCCGTACTATCTCTATCCAATAGCCGTCAGGGTCCTCGATGAAGTATACCCCCATAGCGGTGTTTTCAAAGCAGATGCAGCCCAGAGATTCATGCTTTGCGTGGGCAGCCTCCATGTCCTCAACGGTGAAAGCAAGGTGGAATTCGCCCTCTCCCAGGTCATAGGGCTTTTCCCGGTCTCTCAGCCAGGTGAGCTCCAGGGAAAAGTCGCTCTCCCCGTCCCCCAGGAAAACCAGCTTGTAGCTGCCGTCGGCGGCATTTTTCTCCCGTACCGGCTTAAGGCCCAGGGCCTCATTGTAAAACTTGATGCTGCGCTCCAGGTCTATGACATTGAAATTGAAGTGATTGAATCTGAACATAAAAGATCCTCCTGTATTTAGCCTTAATCCCGGGAAGCGGGGAAGCGCCGGGCTTTTGCTGCCGCATTTTATATGATGGTAACACCCGGCGGCGCAGTTGTCAATCAGTGTCCGCAGCTTGAAATTGGAGAGTACCTCGATTATAATATTATAAAATTTACAATAAACTCAGAGGAGGCAAAAATGGAAAAGCTGAACGTCTGTCTGGTAAACGATTCTTTCCCGCCGGAGATAGACGGCGTGGCCAATGCCGTGGTGAACTATGCGGGGATAATAAACGAGAGCTACGGCTCCGCCACGGTGGTGACTCCCTCCAATCCCCAGGCGGATGACTCGGCCTTTCCCTTTCCCGTCTGCCGCTATCCCAGCCTGGACACCACCCGGCTGGTGGGCTACAGGGCGGGCCTGCCCTTTTCCCCGGAAATACAGCGGCGCCTGGACCGGCGGGATTTCAATATAATCCACAGTCATTGTCCTGTGAGCTCAACGCTTCTGGCCCGGCTGCTTAGGGAGCGCATAGACGCCCCTCTGGTGATGACCTATCATACCAAGTTCGATATAGACATAGCCAAGGCCATCAGCAGCAAGCTGCTGCAGGAGGAGGCCAAGCGCATCCTGGTGGAGAACATCTCCGCCTGCGACGAGGTGTGGACGGTGAGCCGCGGGGCGGGGGAGAACCTGCGCTCTCTGGGCTATGAGGGGGACTATCTGATAATGCCCAACGGGGTGGACCTGCCCCGGGGCCGGGTGGAAGAGGAGCAGGTGGCCCAGGCCTGCCGGGACTATGACCTGCCCCAGGGGGTGCCGGTGTTCCTGTTCCTTGGCCGGATGATGTGGTATAAGGGCATACGCATTATCCTGGACGGGCTGAAAAAGCTGACGGACAGCGGACGGGATTTCCGTATGGTGTTCGTGGGAGGCGGCACGGACCGGGATGAGATAGTGGAGTACAGCAGGAAGCTGGGCCTGGAGGGGCGGGTGTTTTTCTGCCCGGCCATCCATGACCGGAATATAGTGAGGGCCTGGTACTGCCGGGCGGACCTTTTCCTTTTCCCCTCCACTTTTGATACCAACGGCCTGGTGGTGAGGGAGGCGGCGGCCTGCGGCCTGGCCAGCGTCCTCATCCGGGGCAGCTGCGCCGCCGAGGATGTGGAGGACGGGGAGACGGGCTTCCTCATAGAGGAAAACGGGGACTCCATGGCGGAGAAGCTGGAGACCCTGTGCCAGTGCCCGGAGACGGTGAAGCGGGTGGGCGAGCAGGCCCAGAGCCGCCTGTACATCTCCTGGGAAGAGGCGGTGGGCAGGGCCTGCCGGCGCTATGAGACGGTCATCGAAAACTACCGCCGGGGGCTGTATCCCCAGCATGAGGGGCTCAACGACGACTTTATACGGGCCATGTCCAACAGTATGGAGAGCTGGGATGAGTACAGGGAACGGCAGAGAAAGAAGCTGCTGGAACTGAAACAGGAGTACAGGGAGCGGAAAGAAGAGATGCGGGAGGAGATGAACAGCTCCCTCCAAAAGCTCCGGGAGAATATTGCCCAATACTTTGAGCGGTTCATGTAGTAAGCGGGACATATTCATCATATGCAATTTGAGACCATGTAAATATACAGCCGGGGGCGCAGCAGCCCCCGGCTTTCGCTTTTCCCGGGCAGGGGCGGGGAGAGAGACGGGAAAAACTGGAAAAAGCCCCTGAGGCAAGGCTGGGGATGCACTTGTCAAGCGAAAGTAGACACAGAAAAGTCATTTAGGGGAAGCCCCGTTCAGACCTGTACTGAACGGGGCTTTTGTAACCCAAGGCGGCAGCAGGTCGATCGGAATTGAAGAAGCGGACATAGTTATCCAAGAGAGCAGGGACATTATTGGCATGAGCCAGATCAAAGTCGAGATAGAGCTCTTCTTTGATCCAGCCGTTAAGGGCTTCCATAATTGGGTTATCTGTGGGAGTTCCCCCTCGCGACATAGAGCGAAGTATGTTATAATTATGATGGGCCTGGCAAAAAGCCTGTGAAGAGTAGACAGCTCCCTGGTCGGTGTGTAAGACTACCTGGGACGTCTGCTCTTCTCTTTTGTCTATTTGCTTTTTCAATTCTTCAAGGCAATGATAGTAGGGCCTGTTGCTTCCCGCTTGAGATGTAACGCTGTGCGCAAGGATCTCGTTGTTGAAGGTATCCAGCAGGATGGTCCACTCCCAATAAGTGTTCCCAACTTTGAACATGGTCATATCGGAAACGACAATCTGAAGCGGCTGGGTCGCGTTCCAGCGTCCTTTGACCTCATTGGCAAAGAGGATGCTTTCCTCACCAGGACGCTGATAGCGGCGTTTTCTGGCTTTTGAGTGGATTCCTGCGGCTTTACAGCACTTGTGAGCCAAGTTGTGAGAAAATACCCATCCCGTTTCTGAAAACACATCCAACGCCAGGCGATGGTACCCATGCGAAGGATGTTTTTCGTGAGCGGTTCGCAGCAGCGCTGTCAGAATGTTCCGATTCTGCTCATAGCGGTTGAGCGTCCCTTTTCGCTGCCGCCACTTGTAATAGCCGGAGCGATTTACACCCATGAGCCTGCACAGAAAATCTACGGGATACTTCCCCCTCATTTCTTCGATAACTTCGTAGTCTCTCCTTTGCCAGTAACGTATTCCTTGTTTGCACCAACTCCTTCCACCCAATACCCTTTTTTTAACCGGGCGATCTCCACTTCCTGCTTGGCAATGATGAGCCGCAGCCGATCCACTTCGCTGAGCGACTTACTGGTATGCAGCGCGGCATACGGGTTTCCGTTCTTTGGCTCCAGCGCTTCCTCGCCATCTTCCAGATACCGCTTCACCCAAGCGGATACCAGACTATGCCCCACTCCGTATTTCCTCTCAATTTCTTTGATTGAAATATGCTCGTCCAAGTGCAGCCGTATGAAGCGCAGCTTTTCCTCTTTGCTCCACTTCCGATGTGGCGTCCCCTTTTTTCCCATTTTTTCTGCCTCCTTTTCCTTTTCTTCATTTTACCACGAAAAAAGTAGACACCCACACTTTTGTGAGTGTCTACTTTCATTTTACAGGTGCAGCCCCCGACAGGGGGCCCGGGCGGGCTTTTTGCGGATGACGGGGAAGCGTCACTTGGAGGCCAGCTTGCGCAGGCAGCGGCAGAGGAGCTCGGCGCCCTTGCGCAGATCCTCATAGTCGGTCCACTCCTCGGGCACATGGCTGCGTCCGCCCTTGCTGGGCACGAAGATCATGGCCACGTCGCAGAGAGAGCCCATGACCATGGCGTCGTGGCCGGCGCCGGAGAGCATCTTCCTGGTGCTGATGCCCGCCTCTCTGGCCTGCTGCTCCAAAAGCTCCTGGACTTCCGGCTTCATCAGCACCGGCTGGGCGGTGAGCTTTTCCACCATTTCAAAGCTCAGGCCCTGGTTTTCCGCCTGGCTCTGCTCCAGGGAAGCCCGGACGGCGGCAATGACCTGGTCCACGCTCTCAAGGGTCTTGCTGCGGCAGTCGATGTCGAAGAGGGTCTCCTTGGCAACGATATTGAAGGCGCCGGGCTGGGTCTCCACCCGGCCGAAGGTGACCACGGTGCCGTCGGCAAGCTCTCTGGCCTTGTCGGTACCGGCCACGATGGCCCTGGCTGCGGCCAGCATGCTGTCGGCCCTCATGTTCAGGGGGGTGGTGCCGGCGTGGTCGGAGCGGCCGTGGACGTACACGGTGAGGCACTTGATGCCCACTATGGCCTCCACTACGCCCACATCCACCTTCTCGTTTTCCAGCACGGGGCCCTGCTCGATGTGCAGCTCCAGGAACATGTCTATCTCGCCCTTTTCCCGCCGGGCCTCATGGACCTTGGCGGGGTCCAGACCGTATTCCCTCATGGCCTGGGCCATGGATACGCCCTGGCTGTCTTTATAGGTCTCCAGCTCGTTTTCATAGAGCTGGCCGCACATTGCCCGGCTGGCAAAGAGACCGCCGCCGAAGCGGGCGCCCTCCTCCTCCGGCAGGGCCACGAACTCTATGGGGCGTTCCGGCACGAAGCCCTCCTCGTGGAGAGTGCGGGCGGCCTCCAGGGCGGCCACCACTCCGGCGGCTCCGTCAAAGCGGCCGCCGGTCTTCACCGTGTCAAAATGGCTACCGGTCATGATGATGGGGGCGGAGGGGTCTCTGCCCTCCATGCGGCCCACCACGGTGCCTACGGCGTCCTCCCGGACGGAGAGCCCGGCGGCCTTCATCTGGGAGACTATATAGTCCCGGGCCTGGGCGAACTCCTTGGTATAGGTGTAGCGGGTGCAGCCTATGCCCCGGACCTGGGAGTACTGGGCCAGGGACTCGATGTCTTTCTGTATGCGTTCAACTTTAGTTTCCAATTTTCAATACTCCTTAAAAAATATAGAATACGACTTTGATTCTAACATGCTGCGCCTGATTGTCAATACAAAAAGGGGAGACTGAAAGTCTCCCCGCAGCCTGTCGAAAAACCATAAAATAAATGAAAAACAATAGAGCAGCGGGGGAGCGCGAGGGGGTAAGGCCCGCCTCGCATTTCAATAAGCCGCCACAGAAAAGCCTTGAAAATCAAGGCTTTTCGGGCGCAGCAGCATTTTGCCCTTGGCAAAATGCTTGGCGGGAGAAGCGCAGTCAAAAAAGTCTGTAAGGAC
>DVHY01000115.1 GCA_018711755.1 Candidatus Limivicinus faecipullorum
GGGCTATGCAGGAAGGAAAGCCTATGTTATACTGAAGCTGAAAGTTAGAGGAATAATTTGAAAGACCCTGTCTTAAAGTGTAGAGGATATAGATTGAAAATAAGAGAGTATGAAGGAGGAACCGTGAAAAAATGAAGAGAATGAGGAAAATGAAAAAGGCGCTGCTGATACTGTTGAGTTTGACGCTCATGCTGTCCCTGACCGGCTGCGGCGGCCTTTGGGACCTGCTGGGCGATGAATCCGACCGCATAGCCGCCTATATCCAGGGCTATCTGGACCTTACCTACAAAGGGCAGTTCAACGAGGATTATATGGAGGAACTGGACCTGACGGAGGAGGATATGCAGGAGAGGTATGAAAGCGGGCTGAGGGCGGAGGCCCAGTTCTTTGAAATGGCCATAGGCTATATCGAATACCCCACGGAAGAGAGCACCAGTAGGCTCATGGATATCTATGCCCAGATTTACAGTTACAGCGACTACACGGTGGAGTCCTGCACCAAGCTGGAGAGCGGAAATTACGCCGTAGAGGTGAGCTTCCGCCCCATAGATACCTTGACCAAGTTGAGCCCTGAGCAGTTTGACCAGGTGTTCGTGGAGGTGCTGGGGGAGTTCGGCGTCTATGACGACGAGGACCTGGCCAATATGAGCGAGGAAGACTATATTGCCGCCGACGGCGTCTATGCCCAGAGGATAATGGATCTGTTGGAGCAGGCCATACCAGGTACCGGAAACGGCGAGGAGCGCTCGGTTATAGTGCAGATCAAGGACGCCGGGGACTATTGGGAACCGGTGCAGGAGGACATTGACACCATAGACTACTACCTTATAGATTACAGCAGCTTCGGCTACTGAGCCAACATCAAATGAACATAGAAAAACCTCTGCGGACTGGTCCGCGGAGGTTTTTTCTTTTGAACCGGCTCAGTATTCAAAGCTGCCCCGGTAGACCATGATGGCGCTGCCGGTGAGAGTTATCTTCTCCCGGGTGTAGTTCACGCTCAGGTCTCCCCCGGGGAGGCTGACGGTGACGTCGCTGCCCATGTCGCAGCAGCCGTTCTCCACTGCCGCCGCCACGGCGGCGCAGGCGCCGGTGCCGCAGGCCAGGGTCTCCCCGTTGCCCCGCTCCCAGACCCGCATGCGCAGGCTGTGCCGGTCCACCACACGGACAAACTCGGTGTTTATCCGTTCGGGGAACTCCGGGGCGTGCTCGAACATGGGGCCCAGGGTCTGGAGATCCAGGGCGTCGATGGCGTCGCAGAAGACCACGCAGTGGGGGTTGCCTACGGACAGGCAGGTGACGGAGTACTCCTTCCCGTCCACGGTGAGGGGGCTGCTTATCATGGGCGCATCGGAGCTGACAGGCAAGTCGACGGGCTCAAAGCTGGCCCGGCCCATGTCCACTGCCACGGAGCTGACCTGAGCGTCCCGGATAAAGAGCTTCAGGTACTTCACGCCGCTGCCGGTCTCCACGCTGATGTGCTCGCTGCGCACATAGCCCTGGTCGAACATGTACTTGGCAACACAGCGCAGGTTGTTGCCGGCAATGGGGCTCTCGCTGCCGTCCTTGTTGAAGGAGCGCATCTTCACATCGGCAATGCTGCTGCGCTCCATGAGCACTATGCCGTCGCCGCCTATACCGTAGTGGGGACGGCAGAGACTGACGCAGAGGGACTCGGGGCAGCCGATGCTGCCGTCGAAATTCTCGATGAAGATATAGTCGTTGCCGCAGCTCTGCATCTTGGTGAACTTTATCTGCTGCCGCCAGAGACGCATGGAGTTTATGTCCACCAGCTCCGTGTTCTCCTGGGTGAAGCGGCTGGAGATGATGTCCGCCAGGGCCATGGCCGTGTCCAGGGAGGTGAGGCAGGGGATGCCCAGCTGCATGGCCCGCCGGTGCAGGGCGATATAGTCGCCCATGGTGGCGTCTTTCACGGCCCCGGTGTAGATGATATAGCGCAGCTTGCCGCTCTCCATGAGGGAGCTTATCTCATTGCTCTCGGTGGCGTTGGGCAGGGCGGTGACGCTCAGACCCAGGGAGGCGATGGCCTTGGCGGTGCCGGTGGTGGCGTAGAGTTTCAGACCCAGCTCGTAGAAGCGCCGGGCCAGGGCCATGACCTCCTGATAGTCGCTGTCCTCCACGCTGATGAGCACGCCGCTGCCCTGAATCTCATGGCTGGCGGGCAGCTTCATCCCCGAGGCGGTGAGGCCCTTGAACATGGCCTCCGCCAGGGTCTTGCCTATGCCCAGCACCTCGCCGGTGGACTTCATCTCCGGGCCCAGGATGGAGTTTGCGTCCCCCAGCTTTTCAAAGGAGAACACGGGCACCTTCACGGCGTAGTAGGGGGGAGTGCGGTAGAGACCGGTGCCGTAGCCCAGGTCCTCCAGCTTTTCTCCCAGCATGATGCGCCCGGCGATGTCCACCATGGGCACGTTTGTCACCTTGCTGATGTAGGGCACGGTGCGGGAGGCCCGGGGGTTGACCTCGATGACATAGAGTTCTCCGCCGAAGATAAGGTACTGGATGTTCACCAGGCCCTTGGTGCCCAGGGCCAGGGCCAGCTTTTCCGACACCCGGCAGATGCGCTGCAAAAACTTGTCGCTGAGGTTGTAGGGGGGATAGACGGCGATGGAGTCGCCGCTGTGGACCCCCGCCCGCTCTATGTGCTCCATGATGCCGGGGATGAGCACCTTCTCCCCGTCGGAGATAAGGTCCACTTCCAGCTCCGTGCCGGGCATGTACTTGTCCACCAGTACCGGGTTGTCGATGCCCCCGGAGAGTATTGTCTCCATGTATTTCCGGGTCTGTTCCGCAGAACGGGAGATGCTCATGTTCTGCCCGCCTATGACATAGGAGGGGCGCAGCAGCACCGGGTAGCCCAGCTCCTCCGCTGTCTCCAGGGCCTCCTCCAGGGTGTTGACCCCCCGGCCCTTGGGGCGGCTGATGCCGAACTGCTCCAGCAGGGCGTCGAAGCGGGAGCGGTCCTCCGCCAGGTCTATGCCGTCGGCAGAGGTGCCCAGGATCTTCACTCCCAGGCTGTCTAGGTACTTGGTGAGCTTTATGGCGGTCTGGCCGCCGAAGGCCACCACCACGCCTATGGGCTTTTCCACCCGCAGAATGTTCCCCACATCCTCGGGGCAGAGGGGCTCAAAGTAGAGGCGGTGGGCGGTGTCGTAGTCGGTGGAGACGGTCTCCGGGTTGTTGTTGACTATCACAACGTCGTAGCCCAGCTCCCGGAGGGTCCACACGCAGTGGACGCTGCTGTAGTCGAATTCTATGCCCTGGCCTATGCGGATGGGACCGGAGCCCAGCACCATCACCACGGGCTTTCCGCTGCGGGGGAAGTTGGAGGCCTCGCAGTATTCGTCAAAGCCGGAATAGAAGTAGGGGGTCTCGGCGTCAAATTCCGCGGCGCAGGTGTCCACCATCTTGTAGCTCATGGGCATGCCGGGCATTTTCTCCATGCCGGTTATGCGGCAGAGGGCGGCGTCGGGGTAGCCCAGGAGCTTGGCCTTTTTGTATTCCTCCGGGCTGAGAGCCTTTCCTTCAATGGACTGCTCAAAGGCGGCAAGGCCCGCCAGCTTGTGGAGGAACCAGGGGTCTATCCGGGTCACGGAGTGTATCTCCTCCACGGAGACGCCCTGTTTCAGAGCTTCAAAAATAGTGAAGAGCCGGTGGTCGTTCTGCTCCTGGAGCCGCTGGGCAACAGGGGCGTCATGGAGGGGCGGGGCGTTGAGGGTGTCCAGGCCAATCTCCGCCCCCCGGACTGCCTTCATCAGGGCCATCTCGAAATTGGGGGCTATTGCCATGACCTCCCCGGTGGCCTTCATCTGGGTGCCCAGCTCACGGCTGGAGCCGGGGAACTTGTCAAAGGGCCACTTGGGCAGCTTCACCACCACATAGTCCAGGGTAGGCTCGAAGCAGGCGCAGGTCTTGCCGGTTATCTCGTTTTTTATCTCGTCCAGAGTGTAGCCCAGGGCGATGCGGGTGCTTATCTTGGCTATGGGGTAGCCGGTGGCCTTGGAGGCCAGGGCCGAGGAGCGGGACACCCGGGGGTTGACCTCGATGACGGTGTACTCAAAGGAGTCCGGGTTCAGGGCAAACTGGCAGTTGCAGCCGCCCACTATGCCCAGACGGGAGATGATATCCAGGGAGGCGGAGCGGAGCATCTGATACTCCTTGTCTGCCAGGGTCAGGGCCGGGGCCACCACTATGGAGTCCCCGGTGTGTATGCCCACCGGGTCAAAGTTCTCCATGGAGCACACCGC
This sequence comes from Candidatus Limivicinus faecipullorum, assembly GCA_018711755.1. GTDB lineage: Bacteria > Bacillota > Clostridia > Oscillospirales > Oscillospiraceae > Limivicinus > Limivicinus faecipullorum. Next base: position 4,269 of record DVHY01000115.1, read on the forward strand.
CACGGTGTTGCCGGCGGCGTCCCGCAATGTCTCGAATTCTATCTCCTTCCAGCCGGAGATGCAGCGCTCCACCAGTATCTGGTGGATGGGGGACTGGTCCAGCCCGCCCTTGGCGATGACGCGCAGTTCTTTCTCGTCGGCGGCTATGCCGCCGCCGGTGCCCCCCAGGGTGAAGGCGGGGCGGACTATCACCGGGTAGCCTATCTCCCCGGCTATCTCCAGAGCCCGGTCCAGGTCCTGGGCAGTGGCGGAGGGGATGACAGGCTGGCCCATCTCCTGAAGAGTCTCCCGGAACAGTTCCCGGTCCTCCGCCCGGTCTATTGCCTCTATGTCCGAGCCCAGCAGGCGCACGCCGAAGCGGTCCAGAGTGCCGTCCCGGCTCAGCTGCATGGCTATGGTAAGGCCCGTCTGGCCCCCAAGCCCTGCCAGCAGGGAGTCGGGGCGCTCCTTCTCGATTATCCGGGCCACGGTCTTGGCAGTCAGAGGCTCCAGGTATATCTTGTCTGCCAGGTGCTTGTCGGTCATGATGGTGGCGGGATTGGAGTTGACCAATACGGTGCTGATGCCCTCCTGGCGCAGCACCCGGCAGGCCTGGGCTCCGGCGTAGTCGAACTCTGCCGCCTGGCCTATGACGATAGGCCCCGAGCCGATGACCAGTACCTTGTGTATGCTCTTGTCCTTAGGCATTGCCCTTACCTCCCATCATGGAAATGAAGCGGTCGAAGAGGAAGCCCGTGTCCCTGGGGCCGCCGGCGGCCTCCGGGTGGAACTGCACCGTAAAGCAGCCTAGCTCCGGGTAGTCCAGGCCCTCGCAGCTGAAGTCGTTGGCGTTGATGTAGCTGAGCACGCCCTTGCCCTTCATGCTCTCGGACACCACGGCGTAGCCGTGGTTCTGGCTGGTGATGAAGCAGCGGCCGTCGGAAAGACGCTTCACCGGCTGGTTGGCGCCCCGGTGGCCGTATTTCAGCTTCACCGTGTCCCCGCCCAGGGCCAAGGCGGTGAGCTGATGGCCCAGGCAGATGCCGAAGACGGGGAGCTTGCCCAGGAGCTTTTTGATTTCTGCTATGGCCCGGACATTCTCCTTGGGGTCGCCGGGGCCGTTGGAGAGCATGACCCCGTCAACGCCCAGGGAGAGCACCTCCTCCGCCGTCACGTCAAAGGGCAGGCTTATCACCTTGCAGCCTCTGGCGCAGAGACAGCGTATGATGTTCTGCTTGGCCCCGTAGTCTATGAGGGCCACGGTGAACTTCTCCTGCCCCCGGGCGGGGAAAACGCGCTTTTCCCGGTGGCTCACCAGGGCCACGGCCCCGGCGCAGGAATAGGACTGTATATCCCTCAGCTCGGCGGGCAGCTCATAGAAGATACCGGCGTTCATCACGCCCTCTTCCCGGATGATGCGGGTTATCTGCCGGGTGTCCACCCCGCAGATGCCGCAGACGCCCCGCTCCTTGAGAAAGCGGTCCAGCTCATATTGGCTGCGGAAGTTGGAGGGCTGCTCCGCCAGTTCCCGGACCACGTAGCCCCTGGCAAAGCAGTCACCCTCGAAGTCCTCCGGGATGACCCCGTAGTTGCCTATAAGGGGGAAGGTCTGCATTATTATCTGTCCGGCATAGCTGGGGTCGGTGAGGGTCTCCATATAGCCCACCATGCCGGTGGTGAACACCAGCTCGCCTATGCTCTCACCCACGGCGCCTATGGCCTGCCCTTCAAAGACCATGCCGTTGCTTAAAACAAGATTAGCTTTTTCCATTTTATCACTCCGTCGCAGCGGGAGGCAGTCCGGATACGACTGCCTCCCGCTGGGTTTCCCGTCCGGCGGGCGGCTTATAGAGTCGCCGCCATTACGGCCTTTATTGTGTGCATGCGGTTCTCCGCCTCGTCAAAGACGATGGAGGCCGGACTGCGGAAGACCTCATCTGTGACTTCCATGGCGTCTATGCCGAATTTCTTGTATACGTCCAGGCCGGTCTCCGTCTCCAGGTCGTGGAAGGCGGGCAGGCAGTGCATGAAGCGGCACTGGGGCCCGGCGTTGTCCATGAGCTTCCGGTTCACCTGGTAGGGCAGCAGGTCGTGGATGCGCTCTGCCCAGACAGATTCCGCCTCCCCCATGGACACCCACACGTCGGTGTAGATGATGTGGGCGCCTTTGGTGGCCTTCATGGGGTCGGTCTCAAAGCTGAGCTTGGCCCCGGTCTGGGCGGCAATGGCCCGGCATTTTTCCACCAGGGCGGAGTGGGGGAAGTACTTCTCCGGGGCGCAGGCCACAAATTCCATGCCCATCTTGGCGCAGCCTAGTGCCGGCGCCCTCGTCGGTGAGTATCTCCATGAGTATGGAGTGGGGCACCCGGCCGTCCATTATTATCACGCTTTCTACGCCCCTGTTCAGGGCTTCGATGCAGCAGTCCACCTTGGGTATCATGCCGCCGGAGATCACGCCGCTGGCGTAGAGCTCTCTGGCCTGGTTCACATTCAGCTTGGGGATGAGAGTTGAGGGGTCGTGCTGGTCTCTCAGTATCCCGGCGATGTCCGTCATCATTATGAGCCTCTCGGCCCCCAGGGCCCCGGCTATGAAGGCGGCGGCGGTGTCGCCGTTTATGTTGTAGGCTTTGCCCTGCTCGTCGCAGCCCAGGGTGGAGATGACCGGGATGTAGCCCTTTTCCAGCATGTCCATCACCGGGCGGATGTCCACGCCGGTGATGCGCCCCACATAGCCCAGGCGGGGGTCCTTGAGGGTGGCTTTTATGAGCCCGCCGTCTATGCCGGATATGCCCATGGCTCTGCCGCCCTGCATCTCCAGGAGATTTACCAGGGTCTTGTTTATCTTCCCGGAGAGGACCATCTGTACTATGTCCATGGTCTCCTGGTCGGTGACCCGCAGCCCGTCCACGAACACCGGCTCCTTGCCCAGCCGCTCCATGAGCCGGTTTATCTCCGGCCCTCCGCCGTGGACCAGGACCACCTTCACGCCCACCAGCCACAACAGGACTATGTCCTCCATGACCTGCTGCTTCAGCTCTTCGTTTATCATGGCGTTGCCGCCGTACTTAACCACCACTATCTTGCCGCTGTACTGCCGGATGTAGGGCAGGGCCTGGGTGAGGACCTCCGCCCGCTGGGAGTTGGTGAATATCAGCTCGTTCATCTCTTAAGTCCTGTAGTCCCCGTTTATTTTCACGTACTCATAGGTGAGGTCGCAGCCCCAGGCCACAGCCTGGCCGCCGCCCTGGCCCAGAGACACGTTTATGCCTATCTCCTTTTCCAGCAGCACCTGCTTTGCCAGCTCCTCGGAGAAGGGGATGCCCGCCCCGTCCTTACAGACGGCCACGGTGCCTGCCGGGGAAGTGAAGCTCACGTCCACCTTGTTCACGTCCACCTCCGCACCGCTGTAGCCTATGGCGCAGAGTACCCGGCCCCAGTTGGCGTCGGCGCCGAACATGGCGGCTTTTACCAGGCTGGAGCAGATGATGCTCTTGGCCACGGTCTTGGCGGCGGCCTCGTCAGAGGCGCCGGTGACAGAGCACTCCAGCAGCTTGGTGGCTCCCTCGCCGTCCCCGGCTATGCAGCGGCAGAGGTAGACGGTGAGGGTGTTGAGAGCTTTCATGAAGATATGGAAATCCTCGCCCAGGGAATCTATCTCAGGGTTCCCCGCCAGGCCGTTGGCCATGATGGAGACCATGTCGTTGGTGGAGGTGTCCCCGTCCACGCTGACCATGTTGAAGGTGTTCTGAATGTCCCCCTTCAAAGCTACAGAGAGCATCTCCGGGCTGATGGCGGCGTCGGTGGTGATGAAGACCAGCATGGTGGCCATATTGGGGTGTATCATACCGCTGCCCTTGGCTATGCCGCCGATATGGCAGGTCTTGCCCCCCAGCTGGAATTCCACCGCCAGCTCCTTGGGCGCCGTGTCGGTGGTCATGATGGCCTGGGCGGCGCTGGGGCTGCCCTCGGCAGAGAGCTCAGACACCAGCTGCGCCATGCCGGACTCAATGGGCGTTATGTCCAGGGTCTGGCCGATGACGCCGGTGGAGGCGACTATAACATCTTTCCCATTGATGCCCAAAGCCTGGGCTGTCATGGCGCACATGGCCTGGGCCTTCTCTATGCCGTCGGCATTGCAGGTGTTGGCGTTGCCGCTGTTGCAGATCATGGCCTGGGCCTTGCCGTCGGCAATGTTGGCTTTGGTGACGGTGAGTGGGGCCCCTTTCACCAGATTGGTGGTGTACACCGCTGCGGCGGAGGCGGGGACTTCACTGAATATCAGAGCCAGGTCTTTCTTGCTGCGGTTCTTGCGTATGCCGCAGTGTATGCCTGCGGCCTTGAAGCCTTTTGCGGCGCAGACGCCGCCGGTGACAGTTTTCATTCTTTTCTCCCTTAACGATTTATACGGTGAGGCCGGTCTTCTCGTCCAGGCCCAGGATGATGTTCATGTTCTGTATTGCGGCGCCGGATGCGCCCTTGCCCAGATTGTCAAAGCGGGATATGAGCAGGATGCGCTCGTCGCAGCCCGTCACTCTTATCTCCATGTCGTCCCTGCCGGAGAGAGCCGCTCCCGAGAGAAGCCCCGCCTCCGGGTCGTCCTCTTCAAAGTGGACCAGGCCGGAGGAATAATATTCCCTATAGACCTCTTTTATGTCCTCCATGCTCCCCTTGATGTCCTTTCTGAAGAGGGGCACCGTGACCTCCATGCCGCTGTAGTAATCAGCCACTATGGGGCAGAACACCGGGGCCTCCTCCAGAGCGGAGATGAGGCGCATCTCTTTCAGATGCTTGTGCTGCTGAGTCAGGGCGTACTGTCTGGGGGCGGAGAGCAGGGGATTTCTCAGGGGGTCCTCATACTCGGCTATCATCTTTTTCCCGCCGCCGGAGTAGCCGGTGAGGGAAAAGCAGCTGAGCTTCAGCTCCGCCGGGATGATGCCCGCTCTCACCAGGGGCTCCGCCAGGGCAATGAAGCCGCTGGCGTGGCAGCCTGGGTTGGCCACTCTCTTTGAGGCGGCCACCTTTTCCCGCCGGCCTTTCAGCTCGGGAAAGCCGTAGTCCCAGGCGGGGTCGGTGCGGTGGGCGGTGGAGGTGTCGATGAGGGCGGTGGAGCCGTGGCAGAGGGAGGCGGCCTCTATGGCCGCCGCATCCGGCAGGCAGAAGAAGGCAATGTCCGCTGCGTTGATGGCCTCTTCCCTGGCCTTAGGGTCCTTTCTCAGCTCGCTGGGGACGGAGATGAGCTGGATGTCCTGCCGGGCCGAGAGCCGCTCATGGATGCGCAGGCCCGTGGTGCCGGCGCTGCCGTCGATGAATACCTTAGTCATCTTTCAAAAACTCCTCCACGTATACAAGCTGCATCTCCACAGAGCGGAGTGAGGTGCCGCCCTGGGAGATGCGCTTTTCAACACAGGCGCGGAGATCTATCTCCTTATAGAGATCCTCGTCGAAGACGGGGCTGAAAGTCTTGTAGACTTCCAGAGGCAGAGTCTCCAGCACCTGGTTGTCAGCCATACATTTTGCCACTATCTCACCGGATATCTTGTAGGCGCTGCGGAAGGGCAGCCCCTTCTTCACCAGATAATCCGCCAGGTCTGTGGCGTTTATAAAGCCCTTTTGGGCTGCGGAGAACATGTTGTCCTCGTTGACGCTCATGGTCTCGATCATGGGGGCGGCCACCTGGAGGCAGGCTTTCACCGTATCCAGGGCGTCAAAGATGCACTCCTTGTCCTCCTGCATGTCCTTGTTGTAGGCCAGGGGCAGGCCCTTGAGAGTGGTGAGCAGGCCCATCAGGTCCCCGTATACCCGGCCGGTCTTGCCCCGGATAAGCTCCGCCATGTCCGGGTTCTTCTTCTGGGGCATGATGGAGGAGCCGGTGGTATAGCCGTCGGAGAGGGTGACGAACCTGAACTCCCAGCTGCACCAGAGTATCAGCTCCTCGGAGAGCCGGGACAGGTGCATCATCAGGATGGACATGGCGCCCATCAGCTCCAGGCAGTAGTCCCGGTCGGAGACGCCGTCCATGCTGTTGAGGGCCACGGAGGAAAAGCCCAGGGCCTTGGCCTCCATTTCCCTGTCGGTATTATAGGTGGTGCCCGCCAGGGCGCAGCAGCCGATGGGGGAGACATCCATGCGCTTGAGGGCGTCCTCAAAACGGCCGGCGTCCCTTATGAGCATCATGCAGTAGGCCAGCAGATGGTGGCCGAAGGTCACCGGCTGGGCCCGCTGAAGATGGGTATAGCCGGGCATGATGCTGCTCTTGTGGGCCTTGGCCTGCTGATACAGGGCCTGAATAAGGGCTCTCAGCAGCTTTTTGACCTCTTCCATCTCATCCCTCAGGTACATCCTCAGGTCCAGGGCCACCTGGTCGTTGCGGCTGCGGGCGGTGTGGAGCTTCTTGCCGGCGTCACCGATGCGCTTGGTGAGCTCCTGTTCCACGAACATGTGGATATCCTCGCTGAGGGGGTCTATCTGCAATGCGCCGCTGTTTATATCATCCAGGATGGACAGCAGGCCCTCCGTCAGCTGCTCCTTGTCCTGGGGGCTGATAATGCCCTGGGCGGAGAGCATGGCCGCATGGGCTATGCTGCCGGTGATATCCTGCTTGTACATGCGGCTGTCAAAGGATATGGAGGAATTGAAATCGTCCGCAATGCTGTCGGTCACGCCGGAGGTGAGTCCGGCCCACATTTTTGCCATAACTGCTGTTCTCCCTTATAGTATCGCTTTATCCGGCGTGGGTCCCACGCCGGATAAAGGCTCATATTATTCCTTGCCGTCCACCAGGGCCTGGACCTTGATGGGCAGACCGTAGAGGTTTATAAAGCCCTCTGCGTCCTTCTGATTGTAATCGCTCTCGCCGAAGGTGGCTATCTCCTCGCTGTAGAGGGAGTTGGAGCTCCAGACACCGGCGTTTATCATGTTGCCCTTGTAGAGCTTCAGCTTCACCTTGCCGGTGACCTTCTCCTGAGTCTTATCCACAAAGGCGCTGAGGGCCTCCCGCAGGGGGGTGAACCACTGGCCGTTGTACACAAGCTCGGCAAAGGTGATGGACAGCTTCTGCTTTTCGTGGAGGGTGAGCTTATCCAGGCAGATGCTCTCCAACACGCTGTGGGCCTTGTAGAGAATGGTGCCGCCGGGAGTCTCGTATACGCCCCGGCACTTCATGCCCACAAGGCGGTTTTCCACGATGTCGATGATGCCGATGCCGTTGGCCCCGCCTATCTGGTTCAGCTTGAGGATGATGTTCTTGGCGCTCATCTTCTCCCCGTCCAATGCCACGGGCACGCCCTGCTCAAAGTCCAGGGTAATGTAGGTGGGCTTGTCGGGAGCGGCGATGGGGGAGACGCCCATCTCCAAAAAGCCGGGCTTTTCATACATGGGCTCGTAGCCGGTGTCCTCCAGGTCCAGACCCTCATGGGACAGGTGCCACAGGTTCTTGTCCTTGGAGTAGTTGGTCTCCCGGTTTATTTTAAGAGGCACCTTGTGGGCCTCGGCGTACTCTATCTCTTCCTCCCGGGACTTGATGTTCCACTCACGCCAGGGGGCGATGATGGGCATGTTGGGGGCGAAGTGCTTGATGGCCAGCTCAAAGCGGACCTGGTCGTTGCCCTTGCCGGTGCAGCCGTGGACGATGGCGTCGGCCCCCTCTTTCTTGGCTATCTCCACCAGACCTTTGGCGATGCAGGGGCGGGCGTGGCTGGTGCCCAGGAGATACTCCTCATACACGGCCCCGGCCTTCATGGTGGGGATGATGAAGTCGTTGACGTATTCCTCGGTGAGGTCCAGGACATAGAGCTTGGAGGCCCCGGTCTTGAGAGCCTTCTCCTCCAGACCTTCCAGCTCGTCGGCCTGGCCCACGTTGCCGGAGACGGCGATCACCTCGCAGTTGTTGTAATTTTCCTTCAGCCAGGGGATTATTATGGAAGTGTCAAGGCCGCCGGAATAGGCGAGGACGACTTTTTTAATATCAGCTTTATTCATAGGGATGCCTCCATGTGTTTTTGTTATGGGCAGATTATAATGCCGAGGCAGAGATTTGTCAATAGAAAAATGAATATTTAGCCATAATCAATGAAATAAATTAGAAAAATATACATTTAAACA
>DVHY01000116.1 GCA_018711755.1 Candidatus Limivicinus faecipullorum
AATGTTTAGAAATTTTTAACATTTTCTCTTGCCTTTTCGCTCTTGTGTGGTATCATGTCAAATATCTCATCATCAATTTACATCGCAAAATGAGACCCTCGCCGCGGATGAAGCCGAGGGCAGGGCCTGAAGACATATGCAGCGGATATACATTGTGTGAAGAGGCGATTTTTATGGGAATTGAAACACTTAAAGAGAAAGCCGAAGCCTGCTACGACGAGGTCGTGGAGATACGCAGAAGGATACACCGCCACCCGGAAATCGGCCGCAGCGAGTTTGTCACCTCCGCTCTCATAAGAGAGAAGCTGGCTGAATACGGCGTGGACAGGATAGAGTCCCCGGTGCCCACCGCCGTGGTGGCGCTCATAGAGGGCAGGAAAGGCCCAGGCCGCTGTGTGGCCCTCAGGGCGGATATCGACGCTCTCCCAGTCCAGGAGGAGACCGGGCTGCCCTTTGCCAGCGAGGTGCCCAACATGATGCACGCCTGCGGCCATGATCTGCACGCTTCCATGCTGCTGGGCGCGGCAAAGCTGCTGTGCGGCATGAGGGAGGAGTTTTGCGGCACGGTGAAACTCATCTTCCAGCACAGCGAGGACACTCTGCCCGGGGGCGCCAAAGAGCTGGTGGAAAAGGGCGTAATGGAAAATCCCCATGTGGATGCCGCTTATGCCATACATGTCCTGCCGGACGACAATATCGTCGGCAAGATAGGAATACGCAAAGGACCCATGACCACCTCCGTGGACCTCTATGACGTGACGGTCAACGGCGTGGGCGGCCACGGCTCCGAGCCCCATAAGACCACAGACCCCATACTGGCCGCCTGCCAGATGGTGGTGGCCTTGCAGCAGATAGTTGCCAGGCGTGTAGACCCGCTGGAGACCGCGGTGATGTCAATAGGCAGCATAAATGCCGGCGTCGCCCCCAATGTGATACCCAGCCAGTGCAAGTTCGGGGGCGTGTCCAGAGCCTATACCGAAGAAGTCAGAGAGATAATCCGCCAGCAGATGTTCGCCATTGCCAAGGGCATGGAGGGCGTCTCCGGCTGCCAGTTCGACGTGTACCACTACTACGGCTACCCCGCAGCTTACAATGACGGGGAGCTGGTGGACTGCGCCAGGGAGGCCATAGAGCAGGAGCTGGGCAAGGACGCCGTTATAGAGCTGGAAAGACCCATGGGCTTCAGCGAGGACTTTGCATACTTCCGCCAGATGGCGGGGGTGCCCAGCGCCTATTTCATGCTGTATGCCGGACATGTGGGAGACGAGACCTACTCCCTGCACAATCCAAAGTGCTGCGTGCGGGAAGAGGCCATGCCCTACGGCATACGCACTCTGGTCAGCATAGCGTTGCATTACCTGGAGAGTTGAGACTCGCTTACATTGTATTCCCCGGCAGCATATAGTCTGCTGTGTGAATAAAGCAAATTTATAGGAGGAAGAAATAATGTACAACTTTGTGCTTGCCTTCATCATTTGTGCAGTTGCTTTCGTTATCGGCGAAGTAGTCAGCACCGTGACCAAGGCATGGATCCCCTCCGTCTTTGTAACTGCCATCATCATGCTGGTGGGTTACTGGACGGTCATCCCCAAGACCGTGGTCTCCGACAGCTTGCTGATCCCCTTCGGCAGCCAGATCGGTATCTACCTGCTGATAACCCACATGGGTACCGTTATCAGCCTCAAGCAGCTTAAGGAGCAGTGGAAAACCATTGTGATCTGCCTTGTGGGCCTGGCAGGCATGTGCGCTCTGTCCATGCTCATTGGCCCCGCCCTTATGGACCGTACTCTGGTCATCGCAGGTCTGCCTCCTCTCACCGGCGGTATCGTTGCAGCTACCATGATGCAGACTGCCGCTGCTGAGGCAGGTCTTGAGACCGCCGCAGTATTTGCCATCACCATGTACTGCGTACAGGGCTTTGCCGGCTACCCCCTCACCGCCGTCTGCCTGCAGATGGAGGGCCGCCGCCTGCTCAAGGAGTTCCGCAGCGGCGCTGTGGACACCTCCGCCGGCTTTGAAAACCCCCTGGCCGGTGACGACGCCAACCGCAAGACCCTCATTCCCCCCGTGCCCAAGAAGTTTGATACCGACGTGGTGGTTCTGCTGCGTCTGGCCATCGTTGCTTGGCTCGCCTTCATGATGGGCACCGTGAAGTTCCCCGGAATCGGCACCATCAGCGGCGCCATCTGGGCTCTGATCTTCGGTGTTATTTTCACCACCATCGGTTTCCTGGATCGCCGTTCCCTGAACAAGGCCAATTCCTACGGCATCATGATGTTCGCCCTGATGATGTACATCTTCGACGGTCTGAAGGACTGCACCCCCGACATGCTGGTCTCCATCATCGTACCCATGATCATCCTCATCGTCATCGGTGTTGCCGGTATGTGCGTTGCCTCCTTCATTATCGCCAAGATCTTCAAGATGAGCTTCCCTCTGGCCTTTGCCAACGGCCTGACCGCTCTCTACGGCTTCCCTCCCGATGCCATCATCACCGAGTCCACCTGCACTGCTTTGGCTGAGAACGAGGAGGAGAAGGCTTACCTCATGAGCAAGATGTTCCCGTCCATGATTGTCGGCGGCTTCACCACCGTCACCATCACCTCCGTGATCATTGCCGGTTTCTTTGCCAAGATGTTCTGAGACTAATTTGAGCTTGAATAATTTCCGGCATCGGACTATAATAACGACATAAACCTCCATCCCACGCCTCCAATGGGGGTGTGGGATGTGTGGTATTATCATTTGCTAGGAGACAAGATAATGGATATCAAAAAGATTGCAGCTTCCTATAACGATTATCTGATAGAGATGCGCCGCCATTTCCATGCCCATCCGGAAATCAGCGGCCAGGAATATGAGACCAGCAAGACCATCAAGGCCGAGCTGGACAAGTACGGCATCCAGTGGCGCCCCTGCGGCCTGGAGACCGGCGTGCTGGCCACCATCCAGGGCGCAAAGCCCGGCAAGACCATCCTTCTGCGGGGGGACATGGATGCCCTCTCCGTACAGGAGGAGACCGGCGTTGATTATGCCAGCCAGAATCCCGGCGTGATGCACGCCTGCGGCCATGACTGCCATACCGCTTCCATGCTCACAGTGGCCCGGCTGCTCAACGACCACAAGGACGAGCTCTGCGGCACCGTGAAGCTGGCCTTCCAGCCTGCGGAAGAGGTGGCCCAGGGTGCGGCCAGCATGATCCAAGAGGGTGCCATGGACGGCGTTGATGCCTGCTTCGGTATCCATGTCTGGTCCGACGTGGAGGCAGGTAAGGTTTCCGTGGAAGCCGGCCCCCGCATGGCCGCCGCCGACATGTTTACCATCAATGTCCATGGCAGAGGCGGTCATGGTTCTGCGCCTCAGCAGTGCATCGACGCTGTTGTTGTGTCCAGCGCCATAGTCCAGAACCTCCAGACAATAGTCAGCCGTGAGCTGGATCCCGCAGATGCAGCGGTGCTCTCCGTGGGCAAGCTGCAGTCCGGCAGCCGCTGGAACATCATCGCCGAGTACGGCACCCTGGAGGGCACCACCCGCTACTATAAGCCGGAGCTCACCGACTATTTCCGGGATGCCATCACCCGTGTGGCCACCCAGACCGCCGCTTCCTACCGGGCCGAGGCCGAGGTCATCTTCGACCACCTGATACCTCCCACCGTGAACGAGCCCGTTTTCACCGCCATGGCTGCGGAGTCCGCCAAGAAGGTCATGGGCGACAACTGCCTCATCCACCAGCCCGCCATCACCGGCGGCGAGGACTTCGCCTTCTTCCTGGAGAAGGCCCCCGGCGCAATGGTGTTCATGGGCGTGCGCAACGAGGACTGCGGCGCCTGCTGGGCCCAGCACCACGGCAAGTACAGTGTGGACGAGTCCGTCCTGCTCAACAGCGTCATGCTGTATGCCCAGGTGGCCCAGGACTTCAACTCCGGCTGCTGAGTCAATATTCACCAACCAGCGTCATTTATCAGGCCCCGGCTTTGCCCGGGGCCTGAATTTTGTCCGGCCCGCCAAGGCTTTTCCCGGGAAAAACAGATATTTTTTTCTTGTGCAGAGAGAGCGTTTGTGATATAATTTCCGCTGATATCAGCAAAAAGAGGCTTTTTATCCATGATAGCGACTGTAGTGAACGTGCTGGCGATACTGGCCGGGGGCACAATAGGTGTGCTGTTCGGCAACAAGATAGGGGATAAATACTCCAAAGGACTGATGACCGTCATCGGTCTCATCACCTTTACCATAGGCATCCAGAGCGTGATGGGCTCCCAGAACACCCTTGTGGTGGTGGTGTGCCTGGTGCTGGGCACTCTCATAGGCATGCTGCTGAAGCTGGACGACGCCATAAACACCTCCGGGGACTGGCTGAAGTCCAAGCTGGCAAATACCAAATTCGGCAGCGGGCGCTTCGGCGAGGCCTTCGTCACCTGCACCATACTTTTCAGCGTGGGCACCATGACCATCCTGGGCTCCATACAGGCGGGGCTGAACCATGATTACACCATACTGTTTACCAAGAGCATCATGGATTTTGTAAGCTGCCTGGCCTTCTCCTCGGCTCTGGGGCCGGGGGCGCTTTTCGCCTGCATCCCGGTGTTCATCGTCCAGGGCTCCATAACCCTCCTGGCCTCGGCGGTGGAGCCTATCCTCACCACCGAAGTGGTGGCGGAGATGTCCGCTGTGGGCGGGGCTATGTTCCTGGGCATGTCGGTGAATCTGTTGGGCCTGAGGAAGGAGAGCGTAAAGGTGGGGGACATGCTCCCCGCCATTATCCTCCCGGTGATATATTTCCCTCTGGCCGGGCTGCTGGGCATAGGCTGAAAAGGCAGCCGGTTCCGCCGCGGGGCAGGACAGGACCTGATTATACATACAAAGCCGGGGGCAGTGGCTATTGCCTTCGGCTTTGTTTTGTTTTATAATTTTTTTAAATGACAGACAGGGGAGGACGTGAAATGACAAAATACTCGGGATATATGGGCAAGCTGCTGATGATAGACCTGAGCGAGGGCAGCGAAAAGGAGTACCCCTGGACGGACCGGGACAGGGAGCTGTACCTGGGCGGGAAGGCCGTGGCATCCAAAATAATGTACGACAATTTTACCGGCAGGGAGGACCCGTTTTCCGAAGAGAACCTGATAATCATATCCACCGGCCCAGTAACAGGCACTTTTGCCCCCTCCTCCAACCGCTTTGACATCTCCTCTCTATCGCCGCTCACGGGAATAAGCAGCTCTTCCAACTGCGGAGGGGACTTCGGCTTCTACCTGAAGAAGGCCGGGCTGGACGCCCTTATCATACGGGGCAAAAGCGAAAAGCCCATATGGATAGAGATAGACGACGGGAAGCTGAGCTACCACCCGGCGGAGGAGCTCCGGGGCATGAGGACCGGGGAGACCCAGGCAGTTTTGAGAAAAAAGCTGGCGGAACTCCACGGGCCCAAGGGCCGCTACGGCATGGTGAGCATAGGCCCGGCAGGGGAGAACCTGGTGCGCTATGCGGCGGTGATAAGCGGTGAACGGGCTGCGGGCCGGGCCGGGATCGGCGCCGTTTTCGGCAGCAAGAACATCAAAGCCATAGTGGCCTCCGGCAGCCATGAGATAAAGCTGCACGATAAGGAAAAGAGCATGGAGCACCACAAGAAGTGGACGGCTGCGCTGAAGGCCCATCCCATAACCGGCGCCCAGCTGCCCCGCCTGGGCACGGCGGGACTGGTGAGCAGCATGCAGATGAACGGGCAGCTGGCCACCAGGAACTTCTCCGCCGGGCGCTTTGAGGACTTTGAAAAGGTGAGCGGAGAGGCCCTGGCCGAGGAGGAGAACATCAGCAACAGCGGCTGCCTGTCCTGCCCGATACGCTGCTCCCGCACCGTGGATGTGGACGGGAAAAAGGTGAAAGGCCCGGAGCTGGAGACCCTGGGCCTGATGGGGGCCAATCTGGCCAACGGGGATATAAAGCTGGTCTGCCGCTGGAACCACGAGCTGGACGAGCTGGGGATGGACAGCATCTCCTGCGCCGGGACCATAGCCTGGGCCATGGAGGCCAATGAGAAGGGCCTGTGGGACAACGGCCTGAAGTTCGGCCAGGTGGACGACCTTTCCCGGGTGCTGGAGGACATAGCCTTCCGCCGGGGCATAGGGGACGAGCTTGCCGAGGGCTCCAAGCGTCTGAGCGACAAGTACGGCGGAAAGGACTTTGCCATCCAGTCCAAGGGCATGGAGCTGTCCGCCTATGAGCCCCGGCGGGCCGTGGGCCAGGGCCTGGGCTACGCCGTGTCCAACAGGGGCGGCTGCCACCTCAACGGAGGCTATCTGGTGGTGCTGGAGGGCCTGGGCCTGAACATCGACAGGCAGACCCCCAAGGCAAAGGCGGACCTGTGCATGTTCATGCAGGATTTTATGGAGGCCATCTCCCTGTGCGGCCATTGTCTCTTCACCTCCTATGCAGTGTTTCCCGGCTTCCTCATAAGCAAAGCCAACAGCCCCATACCCAGATTCGTCAACTTCATCATACCCCACTGCGGCTGGGCGGTGCGGATGCTGAACAAGCTGCCGGGCATGGCCTTTATGAACATGCCCCTCATACCTTATACCTATGAGCTGAAATATGCCGTGGGCATGAAGATGAACATAGGCAGATTCCTGCGCATAGGCGAGCGCAGCTACAATGTGGAGAGGGCGGTGAACGCCCGCTTCGGTGTGTCGGCGGAGAAGGACAAACTGCCCAAGCGTCTCACCGATGTGCTCCAGGACCCCAAAGATCCCCACAGCCGGGTGCCTCTGGAGAAAATGAAAAAGGTCTATTATCGGGCCAGAGGCTGGGGCAGCGACGGTCTGCCGAGCCGGAAGAAGCTGAGAAGCCTGGGTATACGCTGATGGCGAAAGTCAAGCTGAAGCTGTTCGGCCTGCTGAGGATAGACAGCGGCATAAAAGAACTGGAGCTGGAAGCCTCCACTGTGCGGGAGCTGTACCCTCTGCTCCTTAAAGAGCTGCGCCGCCGCGACCCGAAGTGCAGCCTGGAGGAGAAAGACCTGAGAGCCTGCGTAGTGGCGGTGAACGACCGGCGGGTAAAGCCCGGGGCCAGGCTCTCCCCCGGAGACGTGGTCTGCCTGCTGCCCCCGGTGGCCGGCGGATGATAAAGAAATTATGTAAACTAAATCGGCAGACCACAAGGTCTGCCGAAATTTTTTTGTCTAGAGCTGAAACAAAAACAGATATTCTCGGGTATTAGAGGTGAAAGGCCTTTGAGAGAGGAGCGATGGACGGAAATGTTCACAGAGGAGGAATTTGAAGCCGCAGCCCAGCGATATATGGACGGGATATTCCGCCTTGCGCTGAATTATATGGGCAGTTTTGCCGAGGCGGAGGACGTGACCCAAAACGTACTGATAAGGCTGTATAGAACAAAGAAGAGCTTTGAGAGCTCAGAACATCTGCGCTACTGGCTGGTGAGGGTGACCATAAATGAAAGCAAACGCATGCTGCTGTCGCCCTGGAGACGGACGGAGAGCCTGGAGCTGTTGGAGGATTGTGTATCCTTGCCGGAGGAGAAAAACCAGGAGCTTTTTCAGACGGTGATGTCATTGCCGGAAAAATACCGGGTGCCCTTATACCTTTACTACTATGAGGGCTATTCTACCAAGGAGCTGGCGGGGCTGCTGAAAC
>DVHY01000117.1 GCA_018711755.1 Candidatus Limivicinus faecipullorum
CTCTCGCACCGCTTGACAATTTCCCGTTTTAGATGTATCCATATATACATATGGCGCACCATCCGGCAGTTTCTCTCTCTTACCGCCCGGGCTCTTGTCTGGTTCTATTATCTGCGCCCAATCAAAAAATACTCAGGCATTTTTTGCCTGTGTCAGTGAAAGGAAACTCAATGGAAACAATGTCTATCCTGCTTATGCTGGCGGCGGCGGTGCTGTCGCTGGTCATACTCTTCAAGATACTGGCTGCGCCCATCCGGCTGGTGTTCAAGCTGCTGCTGAACGCCGTGTGCGGTTTTGCCCTGCTGATAGTGGTAAATATCATAAGCGGTTTTTTTGATTTTTCAATTGAGATCAATTTCATAAACGTTCTTGTCGCCGGATGCTTTGGAATTCCCGGCGCCCTGCTTTTGGTGCTGCTGAAAATTTTATTTTAAAATCTGAAACTCCCGCCGGACATCATCCTTCTGGAAGCTCCGGCGGGAGTTTTTTCAGTAGCCGCCCTGCATGAACAGCCTGCGCATCTCGGGGCTGTTGAAGGCGGCGACGGTGGTTTTTGAATTGAGGGGCAGCTCTTCCCCTTCCATGGTGCAGATGCAGCCTCCGGCCTCCTGGAGTATCACTCTTGCGGCGTTATGGTCCCAGGGGGCGGAACGGACGGTGACGAACATGTCCGCCTCCCCGGAGGACAGCTGACACAGTTCCAGCGCCACGGAGCCCAGGCTCCTCACGGCCCGCACGGCTCTGGCCAGGCGCAGCATGTCCCCCCGCCTGGGGTGCTCCTCAAGGAAGGTGTGCTGGATACAGGGCGTTGTGAGAAGCAGGTCCGAGACCTGGCTGCGGCCGGACACATGAATGGCACTCCCGTTTTTCCAGGCGCCGCCTCCCGCTTTGGCCCAGTATAGCGCCTCCCGCTCCACATCCAGCACCAGCCCGAACAGTGGCCGCTCGTCTTTCCAGCAGCCTATGGACACCGCATAGTTCCTGCGCTGATTGACAAAATTAGTGGTGCCGTCAATAGGGTCTATATACCAGGCTACGCCGCCGCAGCTCCCCGGGTCTTCAGGGTATTCCTCCCCCACCACCCGGTCCATGGGAAAGCTGCCCAGTATCTCCCGCCTCAGCATCTGTTCTATTTCCCTGTCTCGGCAGGTCACCAGGTCCTGGTGGTCGGTCTTCCTGCTGACCTGATCCTCGCCCATGGGGCTCCGGCGCAGAGCGGCGCCGGCGCTCATTATTCCCTTCATTGCCAATTCAAACCGCTCCATTATCCACCTTCTTTCCTTCTGCTCGCAGCATTTATAAAATCATATACGGCCCGCTCTGTCAAGCCGGGCTTCAAAGCAATATCTCCATCCTGCCCGGGCAGTCCAGGCTCACCGGGCTGTGTCTCTGGATGTACTGGGCCGTCAGGTCCGGCATCTCCACGCCGCCCCGCCAAAGCACCGGGCAGCTTTTCAGCACGTCGTAGCCGCCGGTGCCGGTGGCCCGGTAGTTGCTGGTACACAAGCGATATTTCTTCTTCCCCAAGGGACTGCCGTCCGGCAGGCTGAGCCCGACCACCCGCTGGCCCAGAGGCCGGCGCAGGTCCAGGGTATAGTTCAGTCCCGCGTAGAAATCGTAATTGTAGTGCTCCACTTTCGGCTGCAAAAAGTCCTGGGAGACCTGAACTCCGTCCTCTGTCAGGGAGAAATACTCGGCGCAGCGCTCCAGACAGCGGCGGATCACCTCCTCCGTAACTTCCAGCACCACCAGAGTGTTGGCAAAGAGATAGGCGGCGGTAACTCCCCGCATGGTCACCGGAGAGCTCAGCCCCACAGCTTCGTTGCCCAGGCTGGTGCAGGAGAAGTCGGCCCCGGTGGCCTCCAGCTGTACCAGGTTGAAAAGGGCGGCCACCCGGCTGCCTTTCAGCGCCGCCTCCATCTTCTCTTCCGGCGGCACGTCTTTTTTAAGATAGCCCAGGGGCTTGTCCAGCCAGCGCTGCACCTGCTCTTCCAGGGGCAGCAGGCTGCTTCGGGGCTCGGCCAGGCAGCGGTCCCCCACGGGTATCAGGCGGGATGCGGCCTGAAGTCCTTCCTTTTCCAGGCTGGCCCTGAGCTGTATATACTCCCCGGCGTTTGCAGGAGGCTGCACCGCATAGGTGCCGCAGAGGCTGAGCCCTTCAACGGTCATATGCTGATGGCCCGTGAGCAGTATGTCGAAGCCCAGCTCCCTGGCTATGCGGCAGGCTATGTTCTCTCCGCTGTCGGACAGGAGCCTCCCGCTCTCCAGGTCCTCTTCAAATCCCCCATGGTAGATGCACACCGACAGGTCGCACAGTCCCTTCATTTCCTCCAGGGCCTTTGAGGCAGCCTCAAAGGCATCGTTCACCCGGAGCTTTTCCATGTTCTGAGGCTGCTCCCAGATATTCACGTAGTCTGTGACCAGGCCGGTAATGCCAATGCGCAGCCCGTTTTCAAGGGTGTGCACCGCCCAGGGGCGGACATCCAGCTCTCCCCCCAGGTCTTCCAGATTGGCGCAGAGACACAGGGCTTTCATGGCTTTGATGTAGTCTCTCAGCACGGCGTAGCCGAAGTTGAAGTCATGGTTGCCCAGAGTGTAGTAGTCCAGACCCAGAGCGTTGAAGCTCTCGGCCACAGGATGCAGTCCGAAATCCTTGCTGTTTTCAATGTAGTACTGGGACAGGGGCGTACCCTGGAGGGAGTCCCCCCCGTCCAAAACCAGGGTGTTGCCGTCCTTTTCCGCCTGGGCGGCAATGGCCAGCAGTCCCCCCGGCCTCTCCCTCTTCAGGGCGTAGTCCACCGGGAAGATGTGGCCGTGGGTGTCTGATGTATAGATTATCTTTAATTCTTTTCCCATTTCAGCCTCTCGCCAGCTTCACTCTTATCCTGGTGGATATCCACTCCACGATGAGCACCAATACGATAAGCCCGGTGAGGATGGCTCCCGCCTCCTCCCAGCGGTAGGCGTTCATGGCAAATATCAGTGGTGCGCCTATGCCGCCGGCGCCCACCAGGCCCAGCACCGTGGCGTCCCTGAGATTGATGTCAAAGCGGTATATGGCGGTGGAGGCAAAGTTCGGCATGAGCTGGGGCAGTATGCCGTAGCGTATTTTCTGCCAGGTGGTGCAGCCCGCCGCATCCAAAGATTCCAGCACCCGCACATCCAGGTCTTCTATGGCCTCTATGTACATCTTGCTCACCATGCCCACAGAGCAGAGAGACATGGTGAGAAGCCCTGCAAAGGCCCCGGGGCCGGTGACCCGGATGAACATAAGTCCGTAGACGAAAGCCGGCACGGTGCGGATGGCCATGATTATTATGCGCCCGATAAAGGCCACGGGCTTCGGAGTGAGATTGGAAGCGGATATGAAAGCCAGGGGGATGGAGATGATCGCTCCGACTATGGTGCCGAGGAAAGCGATGCACATGGTCTCCAGCAGCAGGTACAGTACCCCCTGTTTCGTCAGGCTGAAGAGCAGTTTCGTATCAGGATGGAAAATGCCGGATAGGATGTTTGCGGCTATCTTTGCCCCGCTTTGGGTAGTGCCGGCAGTCTCCACTGCGGTGCCGCTCCATATGAGCAGCGCAATGACCACAAGGGCCACGCTCAGTTCAAAAATCCAGGGCTTGGGCCGCTGTTCATAAGCCCGCTGTATACGTTTATCCATAGCCCGGCCCCCTTTAAACCAGCCGCTTTCTGGCGGCGCGGCTGATAGTCTCTATAATGAACACGGTGACGAACAGGGCCAGCAGTATCATTCCAACGCTGGCGTATTCCCTCCAGCCTATTTTTTCATTCAGGATAAGGCCCAGACCGCCAGCGCCCACATAGCCCAGTATGGAGGCATAGCGCACATTGCCCTCAAAGCAGAACAGGCAGTTGGACAGATAGGAGGGCAGCACCTGAGGCACGATGGCGCTGATGAAAGCCCGGGCCTTTGTGGCGCCCATGGCCTCCATGGCCTCAAAGGGTCCCATGTCCACCGTCTCTATCTCCTCATAGAGTATCTTGCCGATGTAGGCAAAGGTGAACACCGCAATGGCGGTGGTGCCCGCCAGAGTACCCAGGCCGAAGATATAGGTGGCGATAAGGGCGGAGACCAGGGTGGGCAGAGTGCGTATTATGCTCAGCAGCAAGCGCATGGAGGCCACCACTATCCGGCTGTGGATAATGTTGGTGGAGGCCAGCATGGCAAAGGGTACGACCAGAACGGAACCGATGAAAGAACCCAGCAGCGACATCTTTATAGTGTCGAAAAGGGGCTTCCATATCTGGGGCATATAGTCCCAGCGTGGGGGTATCATATCCCCCAGAATAACGAAGAACTCCTTTATGCGGCTTACAAGCACGGCCATATCAAAGCCCGTGACCTCAACGGATACGGCGGTCATGGCGGCAAAGATCAGAAGAATGAGGGGAGCCCTTGAGCGGGGCTTTTTTATCTGCTTGCCGTTGGGCAGGGTCAGGGTCTTGGGCGGAAAAATCCTGTCATACAGCTTCATGCCGTCTCCTCCTGTCTGCCCTGATAAATGGAATCCAGCACCTCCTGATCTACTCTGTTCACCGGCCCGTCATATACTATTTCCCCGGCCCTGATCCCCACCACTCTGTCGGCATACTGGAGGGCCAGCTCCACATGGTGGATGTTTATAAGCACGCTGATGTTCATATCCTTGTTTATGCGTTTGAAGTCATCCATGACCTGCTTTGCCGTCACAGGGTCCAGAGCGGCCACCGGCTCGTCGGCCAGGATTATCTGGGGATTCTGGGCCAAGGTACGGGCCAGGGCAACGCGCTGCTGCTGGCCGCCGGAGAGCTGGTCGGCCCGGACGAAGGCCTTGTCCAGAATACCCACCTTGTCCAGGGCCTCCAGGGCCTTCATCTTCTCCTCTTTTGTGAACACCCCGAAAGCGGCTCTCCACCAGGGCAGATCAGGCACGAAAGCGGTGAGCACGTTTTTTATCACCGTGGTGCGGGTTATGAGATTAAAGGATTGGAAGATCATGCCTATGCGTCGCCGGAAGGAGCGCAGGCTCTTTCCGTGCAGGCTCATCACATCGGTGCCGTCCACGGTAAGGCTGCCGGAGGTGATGTCGTGCATACGGTTTATGGTGCGGATGAGGGTGGATTTTCCCGCGCCGGAGAGTCCGATGATGGCCACGAACTCCCCCTGCTCTATGGTGAGGTTTATATTTTTCAGAGCCTCGAACCCGTTGGGGTATCGCTTGCTCACATTTTTAAATTCAATCATCCTTGCATCTCTCCATTCCAAAGGAGGGAGGAGAGCCCAGGGCTCCCTCCCTCGTTCAGAGATATGTATATTGTCTGTTGTCAGCCGGCGCTGTTAAGGGACTGGATCATCTCCTGAGCGGCCCGCTCGGAGTCGTAGTCGGAGGACTGGGCGGGCAGATAGCCGTTGTGGCTGTAGATGGCAATGACGGCCTTGCCTTCCTCGGTGTTGCCGATGTTGATGAAGGCCTCGGACAGGGCGGCCTTAAAGGCGTCGTCCATAATGGGGGATGTTTTGCTCACGCTGATGGTGTCGTTATATATGGCGGGGGTGACGCCGATAACGGCGGTGTCGTCCCAGATGCTGTTGCTCATGGCGTACTCGCCCACCCACTCGTCCTCATAATCACGGCGGGCGTCGGCATAGGTGCACAGCACGTCAACCTGGCCGGAGGCCAGACGGGCAAAGGCGCTGCCGTAGGAGTCGGACTGGACGGCGTGGGGCAGCTCGGTGATGTTCCTACCGAAGTTTTCCTGGAGCCACAGGGAGGGATAGATATAGCCGGCGGGAGAAGAGGAGTTGGCAACGCTCCAGTTGGCGCCGCTCACATCCTCCCAGGTGAGAGCCTCTCCGGCATTGACCTTGGCGGCCAGCTCCTGGCCCTTCTCGGAGGGTCCGGCTATCATCAGGGCGCGGTAGCTGGTGACCTGCTCGGTGGTGGGCTCGGTGGGGGCGTTGTCATTCCAGTCCTTGGCGCTGTCGGAATCGATGGACAGGCCGTCTCTGGTGGCGGTGAGCAGCACGTCGCAGCCGTCGTCATAGAGGACATAGGTGCCGCCGGGTATCAGGCCCACGTCGGCGGTGCCGGCAGAAAGGGCCTCGCCCACAGCCTCATAGCTGGTGCCCACAGTGATGTCAACGTTGCCCACGTCGTAGCCCAGTTTGGCAAGCTCCTGGGTGAGCAGCTCCTTCAGGGGCTCGGTGGCGGTGATTATCTCGTCGGGCTCACGGGAAGGGACAAAAGCGACGCGCAGGGTCTCGATGGCAATGTTTCCGGCGGGGGCTTCCGCCTCGGTCCCGGCAGCATCGGGGGCCTCCTCAGCGGTCTCAGGCTCGCTGCTCTGGCCGCAGCCGCACAGCAGTCCTACGCACAGTACGCTCACCAACAGGAGAGCAAGGATTTTTTTCATTCTTTTTCCTCCTTCTGTCGCACAAAAATTACAGTTGAAAAAATATATTGTAAGAGAAAGCCTCTCTTGCAATCAAAAAATCATGGCCTCAGGCCGTATCCCCTATCTTCAGATGGGTGGGCACCATCACCGTAACGGCCTGGCTGCGTTTTTGCCTGATGCGTCCGAAGAGCAGTTCCAAAGCATTTTCCCACACATAGTCCGGGTACATTTCCAGGCAGGTGCCGGTGGGCCACTTGCTCTCCAGGGTCTGCACGTCCTGATAGATTATGACCGCCACATCCTTTGGTATACGCACTCCCAGTTCCCGGAAAGCCTCCAGGGCTCCCTCGGCCACCTCGTCGCTGCCCAGGAGCATGGCCTCCGCCAGGGCATTGTCCTCCACGGCCTTCTTTGCCAGGGCATAGCCGCTCTCCTTGCTCATCTCTCCCACGTGGAAGAAGCCTTCCCGGTAGGCCCCTCTCTCTTCAAGTATCCTCCGCAGTCCGGCCAGACGGTGTCCGCCGATGCGCCCGTTTGCGCCGTCATATATACCGCCGATATAGCCCACGCCGGTGTATTGCTTTCTGTCCAGCAGATAGCTGACCACCTGCTCCATGCCCCGGTCGAAATCCACCTGGACCTGGTCGAACTCGTAGCTCTGCCGGTCGGAATTGACAAAGACGATGGCAAAGGACAGAGAGCGGAGGAAATCCACTTCCGCCTCGTTGAAGACGCCCAGGGCGATGACCCCGTCCACTCTCTGGGGCTGTCCGAAAACCAGCCGCTGAAAGCTGACCTCATACTCGTCGGTCATCATCTGCACCAGGCAGGAAAGGGAGGACAGGCGCACATTGTGCCGGTCGGGCCGGACGATGCGCCAGTCCGCAACGCCGATGACCAGGTTCTTCTTGTGCTCGGCAGCCCTGCGCTGTCTGGGCGAGACATAGCCCAGGGAATGGGCCGCCTGAAAAATGCGGGCCCTCACTTCGGGACTGACGGAAATATTGTCGTCCTTGTTCAGCACCCGGGATACCGCCGCGGCAGAGACCTGGGCGGCCTGCGCTACATCCTTTATCGTTGCCATTTCGCCCCTCCTCTGCCTTTCTCTTCCAAATTTTCTGATTTCATTATAAACAAGCCCTCCTGTGAAGTCAATATTTTTTACTAAATTTTTACTTAAAAATTTTATCACCCTTACACATTGCCCTCTCCGCCCTTCCGCCTGAAAACCCCGGGGCTCCAGCGCCGGAAGCAGGCCCCATATATGCGCACAGCCCCCTATTCTACCGACAGTCGGTTGCTTTTTACCGCTGCCTGGGCTAAGATAGGCCCATGAACAAGAGGGGGCGTATCCATGTATGAGATCGACAATGCCCAGTTCGGCAGCTTTGTAGCCGTGCTGAGGCGGGAGAAAGGCTATACTCAAAAGCAGCTGGCCCAGCGGCTGTGCATATCCGATAAGGCGGTGTCAAAATGGGAGCGGGGCCTGAGCCTGCCGGACATCTCCATGCTCCTGCCTTTGGCTGAGGCTCTTGAGGTGAGCGTTACCGAGCTGCTGGAAAGCCGCCGCATAGATGTGGCGGAATCCACCGATATGGAGCAGGTGGAGGAGATAGTGAAAAAGGCCATCAGCTTTTCCGGGGAAAGGCCGGCAGAGAGAGGCGGAGCCTCCCGGCGGGCAAAGCTGGGCTTTGTGGTCTCAAGCTGCCTCAGCCTGGCCATAATTGCATATCTTTATTTTAGCGGTGGGCCTGAGAGTTTCCTCCCCGGAACCATGACCATGGTGGGGCTGTGCTTTCTCTTCGGCGTATACTTCACCTTTCTTGCCAAAGACCGCCTGCCGGACTATTACGACGATAACTATATCAGCTCCTACAGCGACGGCATTTTCAGATTCAATCTTGTGGGAGTACGCTTCAATAACCGCAACTGGCCCCACATTTTAAACGCTCTGCGCCGCTGGTGCAGCTGGACACAGCTTGCAGTCATGGCGCTGCTGCTGATCCTGCGCAGCTTTTTTCCGGATTTTGATTCCGGCCCCTACTGGACGGCGATATTGGTTCTGTTTCTGGCCGCCCTGTTCATCCCGGTTTACATAACTGCAAAGAAGTATGAATGACATGCTATATGGATGATATGTTCAAGGCCGTGGGTGCTTCCCACGGCCTTGGCGTTATTTATATTCATAGGGTTCCATCACATCCGGCGGGTCCTCCCCCGCCTCTATCCTCGGCAGGTACCAGCTCTCATAGAAATAGGGCCGGCTCTGCCCTGAAGGCCATAGTTCGCCCCAGGGCCGGAGATATACCACGTAGTAAAAGCTCCCCGTACTGCCGTCGCTGTAGGAGCCGCTGAGCCTGAAAAGCGCCCCGCTGTCCTCTTCCAGCTTCATGGCCACGGCGCCCCTGGCCAGGTTCACGTCCAGGAATTCGCCTCCGGAGCAGTAATAGCCGCCATCGCTGTGCTGGAAGTGGATTTTCGCCAGGTAGTAGTCTTTGGGCATATCCTCGTCCCACAGCAGCAGGGAGTACTCCTCACCTATGGAGCTGAGCTCGCCGCAGCAGTCCCAGCTGTAGCCGTCCAGGTCTCTCCATTTCTCTTCGGTGTCGGTGATATACCAGTAGCCGTACCAATATCTGCCCAGCTGAAGTTCCTCCGTCCCGGCCGGCTCTTCAGGCTCCAGCTCCAGTACGGTGAGCCGCTGTTCCAGCAAGCCGCAGCCGCAGGCGAAAACTATCGCCAGGCAGCATATCACCAGCAGCAGTCGTTTAAATCCTCTCTTCAAGCTTATCCCAACTTTACAACTATATAGTCTCCTATCATCTTCACGGAACCGTAATAGGGATATTCTGCCATCTGTTCGAATTCCGGCGTTGCGCTTATGGCCTCCAGTTCCTCTTCACCGGCAAATTCTATATCGAAGCCAAGATACTGGCGGAAGAGGCTTTCCCTGGAATAGATGTTTATCAGGTCGTAAGAGGGCCCCAGCAGCAGGGAGGTGTCCAGCTGGGGGGCATAGTAGAGCAGGTTGTCCTGCTGACCGATTATAGCCAGGCGGCTGTTTTCGTCAAAGCCCTCCGTCTCCTTTATCTGGGCTATCATTGACACATAGAAGGAGTCGGCGGCCTCATACTGCAAATGCATTTTGAGGTAGCACATATTTGCAAAATATATATTGGAGCCGATGACCAGACACAGCAGCAGGGCCGATACGTCCTTTGCCGGCCTGCGCACGGAGGGGCCGAGCTTTTCAAGCACAAGGGCCGCCAGGAAATAGACGCAGATGAAGCTGTAGAGCACCAGCGTGTGTATGGACTGGGCGGACATCATCAGGTACATGCAGTTGATGCTCAAAGGCAGCAAAAGCAACAGCAGGGCCAGCAAAGCCCAGTTCAGAGGTTTTCTTTTTCTGCCCGCAGTAAGGGCCGCTCCCAGAAGCACCAGGGCGGCAAGGATGAGATGCACTATCCTGGAGGCCTCTGAGCTGATGATATAGTAATTCCGGAAGCTGAAGATATCAATAAAGTTCTGGTAGGCCAGGCGGATCTTGCCGGGTATGCTGGCGGAGGAATTGACGTTTTCCAGCACATAGCTGTTGAACTCCATGCCTGTGAATTTGAATACCAGCAGGCTTACGGCAAAGTAGGCCGCCAGAGATACGGCCATCATCCCCAGGGCCTTCAGCCCCCACAGCACGATTTGCCAGGGGGACTTCTCCCCTTCCAGGCAGTCTCTCACCATGAGCAGCACAAAGAAGCTGGCGCTTATCGCCACATAGGCCTGGTAAATACTCAGGCAGAGTATCAGGGCCAGAGCGGCGGCGGCGCAGTTTTTCAGTCCTCCCCTGGCAAAAAACCAGACGCACAGGGCCGAAAGGAAGAAGGCCAGTCCATAGGCGGCGCTGGTGAACATGAAGCAGAAGGTCCCGGTGAGGGAGGGGAAGCTAACCGTAAGAGCAGCCAGCAGGATCTGAAGGACGGAGGAAGAGATATCAAGAACCCGCAGGAAAATGCATACGGAAAGGGCGATGAACAGCAGAGTCAGCAGTCCGTAGATCCAGGGCATGGACCAGTCCGGGAACAGGAGCTTGGAAAGCTCCAGGCCCCAGCGGCCGGAGGTCACTGTGGCACCTTTATAGAAGAGGGCCTCGATATCGTCGTGGTTCACCAGCTTGTTGGTGAACATGAACATATGGGCGGCAAAGCCCGCCAGCATTGCCGAGATAAACGGCAGGCGGTTTGCCAGATATAGGCTCTTGAGCCGGAAATACAGCTTTTCGCTGAGAGAAAGTTCAGACTTATCCATACTGTTTACCTATCTCCCCGGGTATGCCGCTGTTGGGTTCAGGGGAAGTCAGATTTGTTTTGGCATGCTTTATGGGATGATACTCCATACAGTGGAACATTCCGCAGAATCCAAGGGCGGCGACAGGCACCATAAGCACGAAGTAGGGCAGGGCATATTGGCTCTTGGCCTCGGAGAGCAGATGGTACAGTATGCCGCCAAGTATGACCAGCAAAGGCAGGCAATGGACGATATCCCTGCGCAGAAACAGGCAGGCACAGCCCAGCAGCACACCCAGGAAAATAAGCTGCTGATACTG